>JANLXP010000213.1:0-3722 GCA_031365165.1 Alphaproteobacteria bacterium | reverse complement strand
ACGCCGGGCTCCGGCGCGCCGGTCCGCTGGAAGCCGAGCTTGGCGCACATGCTGAGCATGCGTGCGTTTTCGGCCAGCACGTCGCCGAAGATCTGCTTGGCGCCGATGTTGCGCGCGTAGGCAATGATTTCCTGCATCATGCGGTGGCCCAATCCTGTGCCGATGCGATCGCTTCTGACCATGATCGCGTATTCGCCGCGTGCGCGGTCGGGATCGAGCGCGAGGCGTACGACGCCGATACCTTCGGGGCGCTCACCTGTCTCATCGATGACGGCAAAGGCCATCTCGCGGTCGTAGTCGATTTGGGTGAGCCGTTTGGCGAGTACGTCCGGCAGGCGTTGCAGCGTCGAGAAGAAGCGCAAGCGAACATCTTCCGGGTCGCTGGAGGCGATGGTTTCCTGAACGCCGCTCGCGTCTTCCGGCTTGATCGGACGCATCAGGTAGGTCTTGCCGCTCCGGTCCGTGATCTCGTGTGCGAGTTCGGCGGGGTATGGCTTGACGGCGAAGCGCCCTGTGCCGGGGCGTGGCTCGTTGGCGATGCGTATGCGCGCGTCGAGCGCAAGTACGCCTTGGTCGTTGGCCCAAAGCGGATTGATGTCGAGTTCCTTAACCTCGGGCAGGTCGATCGCGATGTCTTGCAGCGCGAGGAGCACCTTGACGATGGCCTTTACGTCGGAGGGCGGGCGGTCGCGGTAGCCTTTCAGCAAGCGCGAGATGCGCGTGCGGTCGATCAAGTCGCGAGCAAGGATGGCGTTGAGCGGCGGCAGTGCCACCGCCTGATCCTTCACGACCTCCACCGCCGTGCCGCCATGGCCGAACAGGATCACCGGGCCGAACAATGGGTCTTCGGAAATGCCGACGATCAGTTCGTGCGCGCCGGCGCGGCTGGCCATTGGTTGGAGGATGAAGCCGTCGACGTGCGCGTCCGGCTTGGCTTCAGCGATGCGCAGCAGCATCGTGGCGGCCGCTCGGGCGACGGAGGGGCCGTCTTTTAGATTCAGCGTCACGGCGCCGACGTCGGATTTGTGAATGATATCGGTCGAGAGAATTTTGAGCGCGACGGGAAAGCCCATCGAGACCGCCGTGCGGTGGGCTTCTTCAGGCGTCTTGGCGACGCGAAGCTCGACGGTCGGGACGCCGTAGGCTTGAAGGATTGCGTTTGCTTCTACGGTCGTGAGCCATTCGCGGCCTTCGCTCAACGCGCGTTCGATCGGCTCGCGGACGGCTTTGAGGTCGCGCGAGATGTCCCTCGACGCCGGCGGGATCTCCATCAACATCTGCTGCGCTTTGGCGCGACGCACGAGCTGCATCATCGCGGTGACAGCTTGTTCCGGCGTGTCGAAGACGGGCAACCCCGCTTCATCGAGGCGTTTGCGCGCGTCCACGACGGCCGCTTCGCCGAGCCACGCGGTGAAGACCGGCGTCGGATTGCCTTCGGCATGGGCTTTGCGCGTCACCGCAACGACGGCTTCGGCAGATGCGGTCGGGTCGGCAACGGCGACAGGACAGTTGAGCACCAAGATCGCGTCGGCGTTCACATCGCCGATCATCGCTTCGAGCGCCGCGCGATATCGCGCGGGGCCTGCGTCACCGATGATGTCGACGGGATTGCCCTTGCTCCAGTTGATCGGCAGAACCTGGTTCAGCGCTTCGATCGTGTCGGGCGAAAGCTCAGCCAACCTGCCGCCTTCATCGATGAGGTGGTCGGTGGCGAGGACGCCCGCACCGCCGCCGTTCGTGAGGATCGCGATGCGGTCGCCGGTGACGCGCTGATTGCCGGACAACGCCTCGAGCGTGCCGAAGAGGTCATCGATCGTCAGCACGCGTAGCAGTCCGGCGCGCCGGAACGCTGCGTCGGCGACAGCGTCGGACCCTGCAAGCGCGCCGGTATGCGAGCGGGCGGCGCGGGCACCTTCGGCGTGACGACCGGATTTCACGACGATCACCGGCTTCACGCGCGCGCAACGGCGGGCGGCGGACATGAACTTGCGGGCGTGGGTGACGTTTTCAATGTAGAGCAGAACGGCATCCGTGCCCGGATCGTCCGCCAGATAGTCGAGCATGTCGCCGAAATCGACGTCGCTCATGCCGCCCAACGACACCAAATGCGAGAAACCGAGGCCGCGCGCCGACGCCCAGTCGAGCACCGTCGTCAACATCGCGCCCGACTGCGTGACGAAGGCGGTGCGGCCGGCTGGTGCCATGCGATGGGCGAAGCTTGCGTTGACGTGGCCGGAGGGGCTCAAGATGCCGATGCCGTTCGGTCCGACGAGGCGCATCGTGTGCGGACGGGCGGCGTCCAGCATGCGTTGCTGCAGAGCGCGACCACCCTCGCCCATCTCCGCAAAGCCTGACGTCAGAACGACGGCGGCCTTGGTTCCGCGGGCGCCGAGTTCGGAGATCAGATCGGGGATCGGAGCGGGTGGTGTCGCGATAACCGCCAGTTCAGGCGTCTCCGGCAGGGCTTGAATGCTTTCGTACAGCTGGTGGCCGTGCCGTTCGCCGCCGTTCGGGTTCACAAGCCTGATCGTGCCCTCGAAGCCTGCGCCGAGCAGATTGCGGGCGACGACGTCGCCGACCGAGTTCGGCGTGCGGCTCGCGCCCACGAGCGCGGTGCTCATCGGCGCGAAGAATGACCAGAGATTAAGGCCAGACAATGGTATCCCGAACGTGAGGGCACGCGACTAATCACCAACGGGCGGCCAAGACAACCGACCGTGCCCGCTTGTCGAACAGTTGTTGGTAACGCTCTTATGCCGAAGGACTGCCGAAAGTGGCGGTTGCGATCCTTGCTGATGCTCGCGAACAGTGCGCTAAGGTGTGAGACCGTTCACAAGTTGAGTCGTTTTGCACAGGTGTATGTTTGTGAATCTGCTTGATCCCTCTTGCGTTTTTTCCACTCCGTGTTGAGAAAGTGATTCTCAATCGTGTCGCGCTCCTGTAGTGTTGGTTGTGTGAGGGGGCGGTTGCGATTGGGGGCGACAGTTTCTTCGAAACATGGGGGAGCCGTAGCCGTAATGCTGTTCGGGGCAGCTCCAGTATGATGAATTGGCCGCGTACATTTAGTCGGCGTCCCGCTTTGGCGCGGCGCCAGGCCGCTTTCGATCCGTCGGCATCGATCGAGGATCTGCGCGAACACATCAAACAATTTTGGACAGGGTTCGGACCGGTGCAACCCGGTGTCGAGGTACAACCCGTTTTAATCAGCGCCATTCGCGGCGAGTGGGTCGTCCCTGAGTCCGCGACCGGGCGGCGCGTCATTCTCTATTTCCATGGCGGCGGCTATATCGCCGGATCGCCGGAGAGCCACCGCGCTTTGATTTCGAGGCTAGCGCATGCGTCGAGCGCACGGGCGCTGGTGCCTCAATATCGTTTGGCACCGGAATTTCCGTATCCGGCGGCCCTCCGCGATGCGGCCGACGCGTATCGCTGGCTTCTGACGCAAGGCATTACGCCAGCGAACATCGTGTTTGCAGGCGACGGATCGGGTGGCGGACTTGTGTTCGCGACGCTGCTTGCTTTGCGCAATGCGGGATTGCCGTTGCCGGCGGCAGCACTTTGTTTCTCGCCGTGGGCCGACATGACGCTGTCCGGTTGGTCGATGCTGAAGAACAAGGCGAACGACGACGCGCTGAGTTGGGAGCTGCTGGCGACGTGCGCGCGGCACTATCTGAAGGGCGCCTCACCGGCAGAGCCGTTTGCCTCGCCGCTTTACGGCGACT
>JANLXP010000192.1:0-6605 GCA_031365165.1 Alphaproteobacteria bacterium | reverse complement strand
CAACTTGAAGGCGCGGATCGTTCTGTGCGGGTTGATCTCGCAGTACAATGCAAGCGGGCCTGTGCCGGGCCCTTACAATTTCGCCAACGTGCTGATGAAGCGGGCGCGCATCGAAGGGTTCATCATCATCGACTATCTGCCGCGGTTTGGCGAATTCGCGATGCAAATGGCGCAATGGCTGATGGAGGGAAAGGTCAAAGATCGCGTCGATATCCACGACGGGCTTGAGAACGCCGTGACGACGCTCGGCAATTTGTTCACGGGCGGCAACACGGGCAAGCTTCTCGTGCGCGTCAGCGGCGAGCCGTGAGGGACGCTTGCACCGCTTTCTGATCGTAACGGGCCTGCGATTTGCCGACGCGCAGGTGGAGAACGCGTTCCGGCGCAGCTATGCCGAAGCGCTGATCCCCATTCAACGCGCGGGTTTGACGCTTGGCCTGTTGATCATGGGGCTGTTTCTTGTTCGCGACATCGAGCTCGCGAAAGTTCTGGGACCAGAGCCGTTTATGTTCCGACTCATTGTGATCAACACCTACTTTGTCGCGAGCCTGGCACTGACGTTCACGCCTTGGGCCGTGCGTTACCACCAGACGTTCTTCCTCATTTGTGCACTGACGCTCATCGGTTTGACCTTCGCGCTGTTTACGTTGGCGATCGGAAATACCGGCATCATCGACCCGCGGTTTGGGTTTCGAACCATGAGTTCGATGCTGCTAATGATCGGCGTCGTGATGCTGTCGGGGTTGCGGTTTGAGTATGCGATCTGGTGCGGCGTCGCCGTCCTTGTTGGGTGGTCGTTCGACGAGCAGACGCGCCAGCTCGAGATTGGCCTTTGGCAGCCCGCGTTCATTCAGCTCTTTGCGACATTCCTCTTGACCGGTGGGGCCGCTTTTCTGATCGAGCGCGTGCAACGCGCGCAGTTCACGGCGCTTCGGGCGTTGGACGAGGAACGCGCGCATACAGAGCGGTTGCTTTCCTACTCGATGCCGGCGCATGCGATTGCGCGGCTGAAGCGCGGCGAGAAACAGATCGCCGACGCGTTCCTGGAAGTCGTTGTTCTGTTCGTCGATCTTGCAGGGTTTACGGACATCTCGAAACGGATCGGGCCGCGGCAGACGGTGCGCGTTCTCGACCACGTCTTTACCGCGTTCGACGAGATCGTGGGGCGCGCCGGTATCGACCGGTTGAAGACAATGGGGGACGGGTATCTCGTTATCGGCGGTGCTGGCGAAGAGCGGCAAGGCGACCTCAACAAGGCAGCAATAGCGGCGCGCGAGATGATCGAAGCCGTGGCGCAGGCCGCAGACGCGTATCGGCTACCGCTTGCCTTGCGCGTTGGGCTGCATGTCGGGCCGGTAATCGGCGGTGTGATCGGGCGTGAGCGGCCGACTTACGATTATTGGGGCGACACATTGAATATCGCGAGCCGGCTTGAGGCGACCGGTGAGCCGGGTGCAATTCATTGCAGCGAAGCGGTCTACTGGCGCCTGCGCGGTGCATACGATTTCGAGGCGCGCGGACCAATCGAGCTCAAAGGCTATAGCCGAGTCGAGACCTACTATTTGACGGCGCGGGCGACGTTGCCGGGCGCGGGCGCATCCGGCATAACGGCGCACAAAGGCGCACATGAAAAACCTGTTGAATAGGTACCTTACGGCGTTCGGCTTGCGGTTCGCTGATCCCGACGAAGAAGCTCGGTTTCGTACCGAGACGACGGAACGCGTGTTGCAGCGTCAGCGCGTCCTGATCGCGTTTACGCTCGTCGTCTATTTGCTCTACGCGGTGCGCGATATCGCGCTCGGACCTGCCCTCGGTTATGCGCCGCTTTATTTGCGCATGTTCTTCATCTTGCCGGTGATCGGCATTGCATTCGGCCTGACATTCTCTCCCGCGGTCCGCCCGCACTTTCATACGGTGATGACGACCGTCATTGTGATCGTCATTGCCTCGCTCGGTATGTTGTCTCTGCTCTACCCGCACTACGGCCCGACAGATCCTGCACAGGCGAGTAGGACGATGAGCACAATGATGCTCATCCTCGCGCTGATGACCGTGGCGGGGCTTCGCTTTCCTCACGCGGTCGGACTTGGGCTACTCGCGGTGACTTTTTGGGTGCTTGGTTCGTTTGCGAAGGAATTGGCACCGCAACTTTATCCCACGCTGCTGCTCAACGTGCTGACGTCGTTCGTGATTGGCGTCTTCGCGGCGTATTGGCTTGAGCGCGCCGAGCGGCGCAGGTTCGAGGCTGAGCGCGTGGCGGAACGCGCGCGTGTAAAAACGGAGGCTGCACTCTTCGCCCAGATTCCGCGCCATGTGGTGGCGCGTATCGCCGAAAACGACCGCCCGATCGCGGAGCCGTTCGTCGAGGCTATCGTCGTGCTGGCCGATCTGGCCGGTTTCAACACGTTGGCGCGGCGCATTGGGCCGAAGGAGACGGTGCGCGTTCTCGACCATGTGTTCTCGGCGTTCGACGAACTCGGCGAATCCCACAAGATGGAGCGCGTACGAACGGTCGGCGACTCCTACATGGCGGTCGGCGGCGCTTACCAGGGCGCGCACGGTGAGGCCGCTGACGCGGCGCGGATGTCACTCGAGATGATTGCAATCGTCGCCGACGCGGCGCGGAGGTTCGATCTGCCGCTTGGCGTGCGCGTCGGTGTGCATGTGGGTCCGTTGATTGGCGGCGTTGTCGGGCAGTCGGCGCCGATCTACGATTTTTGGGGCGACACGCTCAACGTCGTGAACGACCTTGAAGCCGCGAGCGAGGTCGGAAAGATTCATTGCTCCGAGCCGTTCTATTGGCGGCTTGGCGAAACGTGGCGGTTCGAGGATCGCGGCTCGCGCGAGTTTCGTGGCGTCGGTACGTTGCGGACGTTTTATTTGCTTGGGCCGGCGGAAGACGCGGGAAGCGCCGCGACGCACGGCGCGTGAGGAGAAAACTGATGAGTTGGCGGTTGTTCTTTTGGGTCGCGTTGGTTTTCAATCTTCTGGCCGGGTTGCCGTTGCTTCTCGCGCCGAACCTGATGCTGACGTCGTTGGGCACCGACGTTCCGGCTGACCTTTTGTTCCACCGGTTCACAGGGCTTCTGGTCGTGTGCTTTGGCGGCTTGTACGCGCTGGTCGCTCAAGACGCCGTTCGCTTCCGCCCGCTGGTTTGGCTCGGAATCGTGGGCAAGGCGGGGGTCGTTGCGTTGTTCACCGAAGCCTATTTGAACGGGCGCGTTCCGTTTTCGCTGTATGCGATTTCGCTTGGCGACGTTGCATTCATTGCGGGCTTTGTCGCGTTTCTGATGATGACGGGGCGGCGCGCGTGAGCAATCTAACGATCAGCATCGAGGCTCCGCCGAGCAAAGCGACGCTTGATGCCATCGGGCAAGGTCTCGATGCCTATAACAAGCAGTTTGCGACCACCGCTTATGAAGAGCTCGCGTTGGCGTTCAAGGACGGCGACGGCATTGTGCGCGGCGGGATCTACGCGAATGCCTGGGCCGGAATGCTGTTCATCAAGTGGTTCTGGATCGACGAGGCGTTGCGCGGGCAAGGACATGGCCGCAAGTTGCTCGGCGTCGCGGAGGATGAGGGACGGCGGCGCGGTTGCACCGCCGTCTATCTGGACACCTTCGAATTCCAAGCACGTCCGTTCTACGAGAAGCATGGGTACCAGCTGTTCGGCAGCTTGGACTATCCCGAAGGGTTCAAGCGCTTCTTTCTGCAGAAAGCCCTTTAGCGGCGAATGAATTCGACGAGAGCGGGCATGAGTTCCGCTTTCAACGGTAGTGTGGGCTGCGAATAGGTGGCGATGTTGGCGGCCCGATCGATGGGCGCGGCGCGCAAGATGTGGTTCATGCCATCGATGAGTAGAAGCTTCGCGTCCGGCTTGGCAGCGGCCAGTTGCTTCGCATCCTCGACGCCGACTTGAATGTCGGTCGTTCCTTGAACGATCAGCACTGGTATTTTCAACTTCGCGATTTCGGCCGCCGGATCATATTTGAACCATGAGATCAGGTACGGCTGAACGCTGGGACGGAAAAGCGCCACGAGCTCCGGCGGCGCGTTCGGCACCAAGCGGCCGGCCTCGAGTTCCGCGATGGCTGCGAAGGCGCGCGTTTTGAGGTCACCCGTCAACTGCGGCCCCAACTGGCGGCGAAGGATTTCGCCGGCGCGAAAGCCGGCGCCGGACAGCGATACGAATGCGTCGACGCCAGGGCGCTGCGCTGCGATTGAGCCGATCAGAGCGCCTTCGCTGTGACCGAGCACGACGATCCGGCCGACACGCTTTTGCTGCTTTAAGAAGGCGATCCAAGAGACCGTGTCGTCGACGTAGGTCTCGAAGCGCAAGTCCTCCTCTTTGGCCGCGGCATTCGCGCTTGCCGCAATACCGCGCTTGTCGATGCGCAACGAGGCAATGCCCTGCTTGGCGAGTTCGACAGCCACTAGCTTGTAGGCGTCGGTGTTCAGGCCGCCGGGCGAATTGCCGTTGCGATCCGTCGGGCCGCTTCCGGGAAGCACCAGCACTGCGGTCACAGTGCCGTTGCCATCGGGCATTAACAGCGAGCCTTTGAGCGGGGCTGAACCACCGTTGATTTCGACTTCGGTTTCGGCTGCGTGCGCCGCCGTCGCGAGGGCTGCCGCGGCGAGCGCCGCAAGAGCGATTTCTTTCAACATCGCCATGACTCCCCTTATGTTCACGCGCCGCCGTTGGCGCGGGCATCGTTTGAGCGCGACGGATCGTTCCGCCAAAAGACGTAGGACAGCACCACGGCGACGACCGCCGTGAGCACGATCGACGCCGTTAACACGGTCATCGCCGTCGTCGCGTTCGTTAGCGGCCACGCCGCGAGTGCTGCGAGACCGGAGACAACGAACAGGCGGCCCGCCCACCGGTGTGTATGCTCCCACGAATACTCGCTGGACATCGACCACGGCGTGCGGACACCACCGAACCAGTTCGACCGCGTCTTCCCGAGATAATTGCCCAGCACGATCATCATGAGCGCCAGCGCGGGAAGGAGGTAGTCGATCATCACGAAGGTTCGGCCCATCGCACTCAAGACTAAGAGGCCGTGGAGGTACGCCAGTAACGCAACAACGGCGACGGCGACTACGTTCCAAAACTTGGCGCTTGCCTCAATGTTGGCGCGACGGGGGTCAATGTGCGGCAAGTACCACAGCAATGCGGTCATGAAGGCTGCCGCCGCCGGCATCACGAGCAGCACTTCGAGCTTGGAGCCGAAACGATGCGGCTGGCCGTCAAAGCCCCACTGAACCGGAAATTGCCCTGCGTCGGGTACGAACTGCCAAGCCCAAGCCGAGAGACCTGCCATGGCAACGACAACGATCGAATTGATGATCAGCAACGGTCGCATGTTCATTGTTATTTCTCCTTCCCCTTAAATCCCGCGAGCGCCACGAAGGCCGCCAGCGCTTCTTCCATGACCGACAGGTTGAGCCGGTAGATGATCGTCGTGCCTTGGCGCTCCGTGGACACTAGGTCCGCGTTCTTCAGCACCGTGAAATGGCCTGAGAGCGTGGGCTTTGCGATCGTGAAGTGCTCCGCCAATTCGCCCGCCGACATGGCGCGCTTGCGCAGCAGCTTCAAAATCTCCCGCCGCACGGGATGAGCCAATGCTTCGAAAACTTCGTTCATATTTTGTTATTTAGGCAATTACCGAAATAATGTCAAGGCCCATATTTTCACGAAGCTTTGCGCGCTTAGGGCTGCGCGCCGTCGTAGCCTTCGACGATGAGGAAGTCGCCTTGCGAATGCGGGGTACGATGGGGAATAGCCGCTTGGTACTCGGGCGAGTACCAGCAATCGACGGCGGCCTGATAGTTCGGAAACTCCAGCACGACATTGCGCGGGCGGTGTTCGCCTTCGGGACACTCGAAGCGGCCGCCTCGAACCAGGAACTTCGCGCCGTATTTTTTCAGCGCGGCGGCGTTTGCCGCAATGTAGGCCTTGTAGCCCTCAGGGTTGTGGACGTCGACGCGTGCGATCCAGTACGCTTTTGGCATTGGCTTTTCCTTCACTTGAGCGCGCGCGACATGAACAGGCGACGCGACATGTCTAGGCCGTTATCTGCCTGGTCTTGCCAGCTCTGCGCATGGTCCGGACCTGCTTGATCGTACGGGAACTCTTCGAACCCGAGCTTGGCGTAGTAGGGGCCGTTCCATGGCACGTCGCGAAACGTCGAAAGTGTGATTGCAGGGAACCGGCCGCGCGCATCCTGCGCCAAGCGGTCGATCAATTGCACGCCCACGCGGTGACCGGCATTCACCGTATGAACGGCGACTTCTTCGATATAGGCCATGCCGTCTTTGGCCGACCAGATGAGGAAGCCTGCGATCGCGCCGGCATCGTCATGCGCCACCAAAAGCTGCCCAGCGGCTGCGCGGTCTTCGAAGACGGCTGTGGATGTCGGGTCATGGTCGGCGATATCGGCCATGCCGACGTCGCGAAAGCGGGCGCCGGCTGCCCGCTCGATTGCTTGGAGTTGCGCGGCCTGAGAAGCGCGGCCACGCTCAACCCGATAGGCCACTAGTTTGGCCGGAACGACATCCGGTGAATCCACCACTCGCCGCGCGGCCCCTTGATCCAGGTCGCT
>JANLXP010000917.1:0-1013 GCA_031365165.1 Alphaproteobacteria bacterium | reverse complement strand
ACGCGCCATCGTTCTGGGCGGCACGCGCGGTATCGGTCGTGCGATCGCCGAAACGCTGGCCAGCGAAGGCGCCGATGTCGGCGTCTGTGCGCGCAACCCGGAACAAGTCGAAGAGGCGGTTTCGGCGCTGTCGAAGAAGGGCATTCGCGCGACAGGCGCCGCGGTCGACATCGCGAAGGCGGCCGAGCTCAAGACCTGGGTCGAACACGTCGCCAAGACGTTTGGAGGGTTGGACATTCTGGTGTCGAACGCCAGCGCGTTGACGATGGGTGCGCACAGCGAAGCGTGGGAGTCGCTGCTCAAGATCGACATTCTGGGCGCGATGAATTCGTTCGAGGCGGCGCGGCCGCATCTTGAGAAGTCGGCGGCCGAGCGTGGCGATGCGGCCTTCGTGATGATCTCGTCCGTGTCGGCGGCGGAAGCGCAGAACGGCAACGCGTACGGCGCGATCAAAGCGGCGCTCATCCACTATGCGAAGGGGCTTGCGCGGGAACACGCCAAACGGAAGATTCGCGTGAATGTCGTGTCGCCGGGAACCATCTATTTCAAGGGCGGCGTTTGGAACATGATCGAGCAGAACATGCCCGATCGCTACAACGCGACGATGAAGGCGAACCCCACGGGCCGCATGGGCACGCCGCAGGAGATAGCAAACGCCGCGGTGTTTTTGGCGAGCCCTGTGTCTTCGTTCACGACCGGCGCAAATTTGATCGTCGACGGCGGTATCACGCAAAGGGTGAATTTCTGATAGTTTGGAGCGGCTTGGGGCTTTGCGCGTTGACACTGTGTCGAGAGGAGGTCTCATGAATTCGTTCAGGTTTATTGGTCTTGCGGGCGTCGTGCTGATCGGCTGCGCCGCAGCGCGGGCGGACGATGTGCAGCCGTTGCCGGCGGATCAGCCGGTCGTGGTCAACGGGCTCGATCTCGTGTGCACGGGTGTCGGCGAGGATGCGCGCAACGATCCGCGCTGGACGGCCTATCCGGTCAGGATCGAGTTCGCGAACGCCGACGCG
>JANLXP010000155.1:0-8391 GCA_031365165.1 Alphaproteobacteria bacterium | reverse complement strand
CTTATTCTTCAGATCGCGGTCCTGTTGCAGGGCGGAATACTGTCTGCCGCAGCATTTTCGCTAATCGGCATTTTTCAAACGAACGAAGATACGGCGGTGCGCGTCATCCTTTGGCTGAACGGCGTGATCATCGGCTTCCTCATGTTCTACCGGCTCTGTCACCGCGCGCTGTTCCTGATGAACGCCGGCTTGGAAATACTCTTCATCCTGCCGGTCGTGTGTCTGTTTCAAATCGTCCCGTTTGCGGTTTTGTCTTCTACGGCACTTGGACCGGACGGTTGGCGCTACTGGTACGTTGCGGACACAGTGGTGTTCGTGTTTGGCATTGTGGCGAACTGGCTCGCTCTGCGCGCGCTGAAGCCCAGCCAGTATTCCGACGATTTGCGAGCGCTCTACGAAAGGCTGCACGTCATGATCCGTCAGCAGGTCATCGAAGGTATCGCGGCGACGTTGCTCACCCTGTTGCTCACCATTTGGATTTTGATGATGCCGCAGGAGTGGCCTTACGCGACGGCGTTCGTCTCCGTCCATTTGGCGCTGACCATCCTCAGCGGCTTGATTATTGTGCGGGAGGACTCGCGCGAGACCGCGGCGCTACGGGAGAAGTTTGCGTCCTAAAGCGGTCGGCTTACCGCGAATCGTCCTCGGAGTGCGAGTAAGCAAGGCCGATGGCTACATCGTCGTTTTGCTTCCCGTGGACATGCCGAGCGCCGAACGTGTCTCGCAATAAGTAGCCAAAGGTGCCCGAGGTATCTCGCGGTTCGCTTTCCCGAGTTCAGGCTCAATCAGTTTTTTCGCTCGCGTCGTAAATGGCGAGCACCAAATAGGCGCTCGGTTCGCCGGCGACTAACTGCGCCTCGACGTCAACAATGAAGGTCAACGCAAAAGGGTTCGCCTTGCCCCCGATGACTCGATCCATCAGGTGCTTGGCGAAGGCGGTTGGGAGTGACTTAGACGTGATCTCGGGTACGACAGCCCGGACGCGCGTTTTCCGCAGGCCCTTACCTCGCCCGCGGCTTATTTGATCGATGTGGAGCGCCACGCCCTCATAGTGAAGCGATGAATTATCTCCGGCCCGCCGTTCACTCGCCAGCGGAGACCCTTCGGATGTGATGAGTGTGTTGCCCAGTTGTTTTGAGGCGTTACTCAACTCGTCTTGGCCGAAGGAATACTCGGCCACAACTTCTCGCTCTGCGGTTCGAGAGACGTAACGCGCATGCGTCACTCTCAATGTGGCATTTTGCTTACCCGTAAGCGGTTTAATAAAATCACGAAAATCCCGCGCCTCAGCTTGTGATGGCGGCTCTTGCAGTGACGCGTCCATGCCCGCGAAGGCCTTGATCGCCTTGCTAATGCGCGCAGCGAAATCAGCCAAGGTCACTATCCCGCCAGTCACAACGATAGTTTGTCCCAGCATCGAAAGGATGGCCACCTCAACGATCAAACTTCCGCTATCGAGGCGGGTTACAAAAAGTCCGGGTGCCGCGCCGCCTCGAGTGTTGGCACGTTTGTAGAGGCGGGCAAGCGCGGCCAAGCTTTCGCTGAAGATCGTTAGATCTATCGGGCCCGCAGCATCGAGAACAATTGTTAGTCGATCCTCGTCCGGTTGGACGTAAGCGTCCATCATTCGACGGCCCCTTCTTCCGTATGAGTTGCTGCGGGGGACATAATACCATTTCGGCCTTGCCGACGCTTCGTGGCCTCGCCGGGCAAAATCGTGTGCTAGTTGTGAAAGCTCGAAAGAATATCAGTTTTCCACATCGAAATTCGTTTTCGTGCGGGTTATGGTGCCCCATGCGAACCGAACACATACGCGCAGGAGACAGGTCGAATGGCAGTCAGTAGCAAAGTCGCGTCGCGGATTTCTTCCGAGCTCAAGCGCTACCAATCGATACTTGCAGCTGCCAAGCAGCGTGACATTGGCGAGTCGGATACCGTTGTCATTATTCAGGACATGCTCTGCGACGTGTTGGGGTACGACAAGTACCAGCACGTGACCACTGAGCATGCCATTAAGGGCACTTACGTCGATCTCGCCGTGAAGGTGGATAACGAGATTCGGTTCCTAATTGAGGCGAAAGCCATCGGCCTCGATTTGAAAGAGGCTCACGTCAAGCAGGCGATAGATTATGGCGCAAACCAGGGGATCGAGTGGGTCGTTCTCACGAACGGTCATGTGTGGCGCGTCTATCGTATCCACTTCGCGCAGCCCATCGACAAATCGATGGTTATCGAAATTGACACGCTTTCCGTCAAACCAACGAGTGACGAGGTCATCGAGTGTTTCGGTAGTCTGAGCAAGGAAGGGTTCTCGAAGGGGTCGATGGATGACCTCGCGACGACAAAGCAGCTCACGAACAAATTCACCGTCGCAGCTGTACTCATGAGCGAAGAGTTGGTCGATGAGCTCAGGAAGGAGCCGCGCCGATTATCGCCAGGCCTCAATGTCGACAATGAGTACCTGACAAATTTATTGGCCGCGGAAGTCATCAAACGCGATCTGATCGACAGCGACGAGTCGAAGGCGGCGCTCAAGATGGTTCAAAAGCTCCAGCGCTCGCGGCAGCGAAAGAAGGAACAAGGCGATGGCGATCGTTCGCAATCGTCGCCAGCGCATAACCACGACGGCGACAAGAGCTGAATCGGAACGCCGGCGCGTAGTGACCTCGCTATACGACGCTAACTGCCGTTTCCTGAGAACGTCAGGGCTTCGCGGATGCGGGCGAGTTCGAGGTCGAGTTCGCGTTCGATCCGGCGGCGGGCTTCGTCGGTTAGGCGGTTCTCGACGTAGGCGCGCGAGACGGCGGCGCGCTCGACGGTGATGAGGTCGATGCGGAGCGCGTCGGGGTTTGCTGGTCCCTCAGATAGGTGCGTTTTGCGCTCTGCGTGATGACGCCGCAAATGCTCGAGGACGTGTGCCGGCGCGGGGGGCGGTTCGACGTCCAGCGCGGCAAGCGCGGCGTTTATCGCTTCGACGCGGACATTGCGTTCTTCTTGGCGGGCCACTTCGGCTTCCACTTGGCCCGCGCGCGCAAGGCCGAGCCAGCGGATGACGGTTGGCATCGTGGATCCCAGCCCCAATAGCGTCACCGCGATGACGATGAAGGTCGCGGCCAACACGATGTCGCGTTCCGGGAACGGTGCGCCGTTGATCGTGACGGGGATCGAGAGCGCTGCCGCCAGGCTTACGACGCCACGTAGGCCCGTGAACGCGATCATGAACGGTGAACGCCAATTGGGCATCGGGTCGACGCGGCGGATCGCTGGAATTAGGCGCGGCAGATAGGTCGCGGGGTAGACCCAGACGAAGCGCATCACGATGACGGTGACGCTAACGATGGCGCCCGCCCACAAGGCGCGAACGATGCCGTGTCCTGCGAGGCCTTCGATCACCGCGTGCGCCTGCAAGCCGGTGAGTAGAAAGAGCAGCGCTTCGATCACCCAGGTCGCCAGGCTCCAAATGAAGAAGCCTTGTAGCCGTGTGTCCGGTCGAATGAGCGACCGGCCGTTCCACGAGACGTAGAGCCCCGCTGCCACGCAGGCGACGACGCCTGACGCGTGCACGAAATGCGGCGGCCAAAACGCGATGAACGGTGTCGCCAGCGCAAGCAGAACCTCCGCGCGTGGATCGTTCGCGAGATGACGCAGGCGCAACATCGCGGCGCCGACCGCGACGCCCCAGGCGAGTTCCCCTGCGACGATCGCGCTGAATTGCAAAACTGCATCGCTGACGGTGAGCGTCGCGCCGCCTACCGCCGCCACCGCGAAGCTGAACAGCACCAGAGCGCTCGCATCGTTGACCAGGCTCTCGCCTTCAAGAATGGTGGTCAGCCGGCGTGGGAGGCCCAGGCGGCGCGCGATTGCCATCGGCGCAACTGCGTCCGGTGGTGCGACCACTGCACCCAAGACCAGGCCCACGGTCCACGGCATGCCCAAAGCGAAGTGCATCGCTGTTGTAACAGCGACCGCCGTGAAAGCGACGCACCCGACCGCGAGCAGCAGAATGGGCCTCAAGTTGTAGCGAAAGCCGCGCCAACTCATGCCGACGCCGGAGGAGTAGAGAATTGGTGGCAGCAGCAGCAGGAATACGGCTTCCGGCTCGAGCGCGACCGTGGGCGCGCCCGGAATAAACGAAACGCCGACGCCGGCCAGCAGCATCAACATCGGCGCCGGCATATGGATGCGCCGGGCCGCGACACTCAAAGCGGCTACGGCCAACAGCAGGGCGAGCCAAAGGGACAAAGCAACTGGGTTCATGCGCCGGACATAACACCCTGGGAGCCTCGTCTTCCAGCCGGGAGTTGTTGCCCAACCTTGAAGACAAATTGTCCGCGGCGATAGGCGGTATCGCCTTAATGTACGATGTCTTCTACTTATCTCGTGTCACTGCGATGCTCGAACGACGAGGCAGTGGCATTCCCGCGTCCGACAGGCGTGCGGCTGCGACTTGAACCGTTTATCTCTCTTTGAACCGGACGCACTCGCGTGCCGGTTGCGCGTGCGCGCGTCGCGGATTGGCGGCGTTCCGCCGACTGCATGGAATGTCGCAGACGCATGGCAAACGGATTCCAAACGGATTCCGAACGGATAAACCCGCGGAAATCAGCCGTGCAAACGCATCAAACGGATTCGTTTTTCGTTGTTTCGCTGCACGTTGTGCGTGTGTAGCGATTATCCGCCCAAAACGTGGGGTGCCCATAGGCCCATGAAGCCCAAGATGGTGCCCAGAACGCCGAGGCCGGCGCCGATGTATGAGAGCCAGAGCAGGCCTGTCACGACCGCTGCGGAGGCGAGCAGGATGCCCAGCTGCAGAGACGAACTCGATAGATCGTAGGTCGCGTTTGCGGCGGCCGCGTCGTCGCGAGCCTTTTCGACCTCCTTGGCTTTGACGACGAGTTCTTTGCGGCCTTCGCCGGTTTCCGGCTCGCTGTCGTAACGTGCGGCAGTTGCGCGCCAATCGGCGATTGTCTTGGCGACCTTCTCGCTTTGCGGGCCGGTAGGCACCTGGGCGGTCATCAACTCAAGCGTTTCGGCTTCCGCTTTCAGCGTCGTCATGCGGATTGTCTTGGCTTGGTAGAAGGCCCAGGTGTTCGAGAGTTCGACCGTGCCGCGGAGCGCGTCGGCGGAGGCGTTGCTGCCGCCCGCTTCGGCAAAGGCCAGCACCCCCGCCATCACGGCGATCAGGATGCCGATGCGCTTGTTGGTGTCGTTGAATTCAAGTTCGAGACCTTCGGCCATGTCCGCTCCTCAGACGATTCGGAACGGACATTGAAGCTGCGAACGCGAACGTGCGGCAAGCGTTTCAGTGCGCGCGGCAGTCGACGCTGTTGTCGACCCAAGTGCAGGGGTCGCCCGTTTGCTCCGGCTTTTGCGTGCCGGCGATGGCGCGGACGCCGTCACCGATCGTGCGCCAGGCTTCGACTTCCTGGGCGCGGGCTTGGGCGAGTTGTTCCTTGCGGTCTTGCGTGAACCGGCCTTCGGCTTCCAGGGCCGCTTCCTGCATCAGGCGGTTTGCGTTGCCGTAGGTCAGGTTGCGGCGGAGAAGTTGGGCCGTCACCAAGTCGATCTTCATCGCCAGTTCTTTGCGGGCGGCGGTTTGGGTCGGGAAGTGGTCGTTGGCGACCATGTCGATACGGTCGCGACAGTCGCGCTGATCGCGCGAGAGGGCGCGGATTGCTTCGACTTCTTTGTCGGTCGGCACGTCGTCGATGATGAGCATCTCGGGGATGATCTCATCGACATGCACGATCGGGAGTTTGCCCGCGATCGGCTGAACATCAGGGTTGGTGCGTTTTTTCTCGCAGTATTTGACCGCCCCGGTCATGTCCATGTCGGCCACATACGATTTGACCATGGAGCACGCGCTTAACGAAAACGCGGCGGCTGCCAGTAACAGGAGCTTTGGTCCCATCCGTCCCCCCGAACTATGATTTTTGGAAGTTCCCCAACTTCGAGGGGGATAAAACGACAAGTTGCAGTGCGCTGGCAAGGGTTCTTGGGAGCTAAATTTCACTTCGTAGGAGAAGGCATTGAATTTACTATCTAAAATAGGGAACGCCGTGGGGCCTTGCGGCGGTTCCGGAATCGCAGGACCCTGCAACCCAGGAATCCGGGGGACAACAGCCATGAAGACCCGTGCCATTAGCTTGCTTTTTGTTTTCGCCGCGACCTCGGCGCTCGCCGAAACGCCTGCACCGCTGAGTGCCACGCAACTCCTCGGTGCCGACGTGAAGGGCCCGAATTGGACGGTGGCGGAGGGGGTTCGCTCCGACGGCTTTGTCAGGCTCTACACGGTGGAAACGCCCTACGGCAGCTTCCAGGTGAACGGACAGCGGCGGATGGAGCAGCGGCTGAACGAGCTGCGCGCGCTCGCGGCGCTTGAGCAGATGTCGACGACGAAGACGTTCGCGCAGGCCTTGGGCCACGCGGGCTTGGCGCCGATCCGCTTCGGTCGCGACTTGATCCTGGATCCGGTGGAGACGACGGGGAACCTGTTCTCAGGCGTCGCCAACATGTTCGACCGGGCGGTCGACGAGGTGGAGCACACCGGGGCGAGCCGCGACGACCTGGTCGACAGCGTGGCCGGCGTCAGCAAGGCGACGCGGGAACTCGCGTTCGAGATGAAGGTTGATCCGTATACGGACTTTACGCCGCTGCGCGACGGTTTGGCGGACGTGGCGCGGGCGATGGCGGCGGGCGACTTGTCGGTGACGGCCGCCATCTCGGCGATCCCCGGTGGCGCCGGCATCGCGGTCTCGGCCACATCGACGGCGTCGACGTTGGCGAACCCGATCCGCGACAAGAGTTCGGCCGAGATTGCGGCCCTGGTCGAGGCAAAGCTGAAGCCGCTCGACGTCGATGAAGAGGTGATCAAGACGTTCGTCGAGAACAAAGCGTTTTCGCCCGCCGATACGTACGCGATTGCGGTGGCGCTTGAGACGTTGAACGCGCGCAACAGCGAAGCGTTCATTCGCCGCGCCGCAAACGCCGACAGCGCCGACCTCGCGAAGTTCCACCGCTACCGCGCCGAATTGCTGGTCCGGCACAGCGCGCAATTGGGGACGCTGAAAGAGTTCTATGTGGTGCGCGAGTTCGCGTTGAACCGGAGTGTCGACGGCGCTTTGGTCGCGGTCTTCCCGTTTGACGATTTGGCGTGGACGGAGCCAGCTGCCAAGAGCCTCGACCTGATCAGCCTTGAGCTTGCGACCCGCGGTGAGACGCGGCAGCCGATTTTGGCGACGCCCGGCAAGGTTTCGGCGACCGCCTTGGCGGAGCTCAAAAAACGTGGTTGGCGGGTCTTAATCTTGAACGACACGCGCACCGCGATGTGACCGGGGTCACCCAAGCTGCCCCTCACGGCTCGCCGCCTGGAGGCTTATATTCCGCCTACGTCTTAAGGGGAGAAACCAACGTGTTGAAACGCATTTCATTTGGCCTTGCAGCCGCCGCGCTGATTGCGGCGCCGGCTTTGGCGAGCGGCCAGGTCTACGGCAACTACGGGCAGGGTCAGCCCTATCAGGGTGGGCCGTATCAAAATCAGAGCAGCAGCTCGAGTTGCGATACGGACGTTGCAGTCGGCACTGGTCTTGGCGCCATCGTCGGTGGCGTGATCGGCAACCAGTTCGGGCACGGCTCGGGCCGGACGGCTGCAACGATCGGCGGCGTGATCCTTGGCGGCATCGCCGGCAACGCGATCGCGAAGGATGCGTGCAAGGACAAGCACCACGACGCCTACTACTACAACAACAGCTATTACGACGCGTTCAACGACCCTGATCAGGGCGACGAGTACGAGTGGCGCAATCCGTATTCGAACAACTACGGCTACGTGACCGCCGGCAGCTACTATGACGAGGGTTACCAAGGTAACTCGGGACCGTGCCGCGAGTTCGAGCAGCGCGTCTACATCGATGGCCATCCGGAAACGGCAACCGGCGTCGCTTGCCGCCAGGGTGACGGCACCTGGCGCATCGTCAGCGGTCAATAGTTGGCTGCACCGCCGAAAACAGTCCTGACCGCCGCGCCCGATGAGGAAGCGGCGATCAGGGCCGCGGTGCTCAATGCCGATCCGCTGACGCTTGGTCCCGGCCGCTTTGTCGCCCGAGCTGAGCACGCGGAAGCGCTGCTGGACTTGCTTGCCGATCCCGCCGTTTCCGAACCGATCTACGCGCTGCCCAGGCCGCTGACTGTGGCGTCCGTGCGTGGGTGGATCGAGGACTGCGCGGCGGCGCGGGAACGGGGCGAGGGGCTTTTGATCCTGACCGCGATCGAGGGTGGGCCCGTTATGGGCTACTCGAAGATCACGGTCTGGCCGGAGCGGTCGTCGGCAGAGCTTGGCGGCGCGATCCGGGCCAGTCTGCAGAATTCGGGTTCGGGCGGGGCAGGGGCGGC
>JANLXP010000119.1:0-4102 GCA_031365165.1 Alphaproteobacteria bacterium | reverse complement strand
TGCAAAACGAAGGCATCATCCGCCACCGCGGCAAGATCGAAGGCACGATCAAGAACGCGCGCGCCTATCTCGACATCATGGAGAAAGAACCAAACGGCTTCTCTGGCTTCCTCTGGAACTTCGTGGACGGCAAGCCGCTGCAGAACAAATGGGACGGTATCAAACAAGTCCCCGCCGAAACGGCGATGAGCCAAGCCATGTCGAAAGAACTGAAGAAACGCGGCTTCACGTTCTGCGGCCCCACGATCGTCTACGCGTTTGCCCAAGCCGTCGGCATGGTCAACGACCACACCGCTCAATGCTTCCGTCACAAGGAATGCGCAAAACTCGCGCGCCGCTAGATCTCAACGACCGCGCGCTTGCCTTCGGCCCAATCGAGTGCCGCGTCCAACCGGTCGCCGCCCCAAAAAACCTCGCCGTCGACGACATAAGACGGCGCGCCGATGAGACCCATCGCGACAGCCTTCTCGGTCTGCACGCGCAAGGCATCTTTCGATTCCTGCGCTTGCGCCGCCCGCATGACCTCGGCCGCGTTCTGCCCCATCGTCGATAAAATCTCGCCGATCACAAACGGCGACGAAATATCGAGATCCCGCGAAAAATTCGCCGAGTAAACGCGCCGCACAAACTCAGGCAGCCAAGCCTCGTCCGAATAGCGGCACGAGATGCGCGCCGCCAGCAACCCGTTCCGCGGAAACTGCGACGGGCGCGTGAGCGGCAATCCCTGTGCTGCACACAGCCGCGCCAGATCACGCCACATATAAGCGCCCTTCGCCGGGTAGATATTGAACGGCGAGTCGTTCCAGCCCTGCGCCCCGAAAATCGGCGCAAGCAGGAAAGACCGCCACGCAACGCTAACGCCGCGCGCCTTCGCTGCAGCCTCAACCGCATGCGCCGCCGGATACGAATAGGTACTCGCAAACTCGAACCAAAACTCGAGCGTGGCGGCCATCATCCTCTCCCGCGATAGGGCGCAACACCTTGCTCGGGAACCCACAAACCGCTGGGCATCTTCCCCGTCTGCCAGAACACGTCGATCGGCATGCCGCCGCGCGGATACCAGTAGCCGCCGATGCGCAGCCATTTCGGCGCGATCGTTTCAACGACGCGCTTGCCCACCCCAATCGTGCAGTCTTCGTGGAACCCCGCATGATTGCGGAAGCTGCCCAGGAACAGCTTCAACGACTTCGACTCGACGATCCACTTGCCGGGCGCGTAGTCGATCACGAGATGCGCGAAGTCAGGCTGTCCCGTTACCGGGCAAAGCGTCGTGAACTCCGGCGCCGTAAAGCGCACGAGATAGTCGCTATCCGTATGTGGATTGGGAACGCGCTCCAACACCGCCTCATCGGGCGATGCGGGAAGCTTCGAGGTTTGGCCCAACTGCGTAAGTTTGTCCTTCGCCATCACGCCCTCCGATAGGTCGCGGATTCGCTCAGCGAGTCGCGCCGCACAGCCACCGACGCGATCTCCGGCAACGCCGTCTTCAAGTCGTCGAAGATGAACCGGGCCAGCCGCTCAAGCGTCGGCAACTCAAGCCCTTTGATCTCGTTCAACAGATGATGGTCGAGCCGCGCGCGCAACGCAGCGACGGCTTCATCAACATCGGCGAAATCGCGGATCCATCCTTTTGCCGGATCGGGCGTGCCTTCCAGTGTCACAGCAGCAACGAACGAATGCCCATGCATCCGCGAATTCTGGTGCCCCTTCGGCGCTGTTGGCAGAAAGTGCGCGGCGTCGAAACGAAATTCCTTAGTAATCGATAGCGTCACGGTATCCCAATCCACTTATGCGTCTGCACGCTGAGCCGCCAGCGCGGATGTTCCATGCAATAGCGCGCCGCCGCGCGCATGTTATCTGCCGTTTTGTCGCCCCACATCGGGCTCAGGAGAAAATGCTCGAACGCCAGGTCCTGAAACCGCTCTGGCTCGGCGCCGGCCTGCGGATAGACGAGCTTCAACTCGTTCCCGCGCTTTTGTACCAACGAGGAACCGGCCTTCGGGCTGACGCAAACCCAGTCGATACCGTCAGGCGCCGCGATCGTCCCGTTGGTCTCGACCGCGATTTCGAAACCACGCACATGCACTTCGACGATTAACTCGTGATCGAGTTGCAGCAACGGCTCACCGCCGGTGAACACGACATACCGCTTGCCCTCGCCATTCGCCGACCATTGTTTCGCGACGGCGTCCGCCAGCGCGGCTGCGTGCTCGAACTTGCCGCCACCGACGCCGTCGGTACCCACAAATTCCGTATCGCAGAACTTGCACACCGCATCCGCGCGATCTTCCTCGCGGCCCGTCCACAAATTGCAACCCGCAAACCGGCAAAACACCGCCGCGCGTCCCGCGCGCATCCCCTCGCCTTGCAGCGTGTAGAATATTTCCTTGACCGCATAAGTCATGAGAGGCGCGCCTTGTACTGCCCCCAGCCGTTCGCACGCAACTCGCAAGCCGGACAGGCCCCGCAGCCATAGCCCCACGCATGCCGCTTCGTCCGGTCGCCGCGATAGCAAGAGTGCGTATCTTCAAGCAGCAATTCGACCAGCGGCGCCCCGCCCAACTCTTCGGCCAGCTTCCACGTCGCCGCCTTATCGAGCCACATCAGCGGCGTATCGATGACGAGCCGCGCGTCGAGTCCCAAATTGAGCGACGCCTGCAAGCTCTTCAGCGTGTCGTCGCGGCAATCCGGATAGCCCGAGTAATCCGTCTCGCACATACCGCCGACCAGATGCTTGATCCCGCGCCGGTAGGCGAGTGCTGCCGCCGCCGTGAAGAAGAAGATATTGCGTCCGGGAACGAACGTCGTCGGCAACCCGTTTTTGCCCATCGTGATCTCGCCAGCGCCGGTGAGCGCCGTCTCACCGAGAGACTTGATCACCGAGAGATCGAGCACGTGGTCGGCGCCGAGCCGCTCCGCCCACGCCGGAAACCGCGCCCGCAAACCCGCAACGAATTTCGTCCGGCAATCCATCTCCACAGCGTGGCGTTGCCCGTACGAAAACCCGACGGTCTCCACCGCATCGAAACGCGCAAGCGCCCAGGCCAAGCAAGTTGCCGAATCTTGCCCGCCAGAAAACAAAACCAGCGCTTTGTTTCTCTCGCTCAACGTCACGTCCCGCAGTGCACAACGGCGCGCAAGATGGGGGGATGCGAGCGGCGGCGCAATGGGCTAAAGAGCCTCAACGACATGACGAGGGTTAACGTGACGGCCATCGCGATCAGCGGCACGGGTCTCTACACGCCGCCGAATGCGATCAGCAACGAAGAGCTGGTCGCCTCCTACAATGCCTACGTCCAGAAATTCAACGCCGCGAATGCCGCCGGCATTGCCGATGGCAAGACACAGGCGCTGCAGGAATCGAGCGTCGAATTCGTGCTCAAGGCGTCCGGCATCAAAAGCCGTTTCGTCGTCGAGAAGGACAACATCCTCGACCCTGACGTGATGCGCCCGAATATTCCGGAGCGGCCGAACGATCAACTCTCGATCCTGGCCGAGATGAGTGTGACCGCCGCGAAGGAAGCGCTCGCCCGCGCCGGCAAGAAACCGCAAGACATCGACTGCGTGCTCGTGGCCTGCTCGAACCTGCAGCGCGCCTACCCCGCAATCGCGATCGAAGTGCAAAACGCCCTTGGAGCCCAAGGCTTTGCGTTCGACATGAACGTCGCTTGCTCATCCGCGACTTTCGGCATGCAAGCCGCTGCCGACATGATCCGCGCAGGGAACGCAAAGGCCGCGCTCGTCGTGAATCCGGAAATCTGCTCAGGACATTTGAACTTCCGTGACCGCGACAGCCACTTCATCTTCGGCGACGTCGCAACCGCGATCGTGCTCGAGCCGGCAGACCGCGCGAAAGGTCCGCATGCGTGGGAGATCTTGGGCACACGCCTTAAGACGCAATTCTCGAACAACATCCGCAACAACTTCGGATTCTTGAACCGCGCGGCACCTGACGGCGTCGGCCAACCCGACAAGCTCTTCGTTCAAGAGGGCCGCAAGGTCTTCAAAGAGGTTTGCCCGATGGTCGCCGAACTGATCGTGAACCACTTGGCCGACGAAAAGATCGCGCCCGAAAGCCTCAAGCGTCTTTGGCTGCACCAAG
>JANLXP010000086.1:0-5235 GCA_031365165.1 Alphaproteobacteria bacterium | reverse complement strand
CTGACAGCGGCGCTCTGCGCAGTCATGTCTGCTATGTTGTTTGTATACCAGATAGCCCCCTTCTTTCTGGCCGGTGCAGTTGCGGCATACATTGTCTTGTCCAATGAAAATCGCCAATCGGTTGTTCGCGTCGTTGTACCTGCCGGCGTGATCATTGTCCTATCACTGGGTATGCATCTCCTGGCGCTTCTGCTCGCTATTTCGGGCGGGTTTGGTGTAACCGGCCGCGCGAGTGGTGCTGTGGGCGGCATGTTGACCCGACTTGCTACTGTTCAGCCCGAGCAGGGTTTGTTTTGGTTCAATTTGTTTTTGACCGCCCAGCAATCCGCGGTCGCGGTCTTGTTGTTTGTAGGCGTCGGGGCGTCGATCGACATCTGGCGCAATGGCAAAGAGCGCGCACTTAGGTGGGCTGTTGCCTCGTTGCTTACGCTGTCCGTCTTCTACGTTCCTGCATCGTTAAACGACTTTCAAGCCGCTGCACGCCTATACTCGCCCGGAGCGATTGGCGTTGCCGGTCTGGTGATCGCATCCGCGTTCGCGATCTTTCGGGAGCTTCCTGGAAACCTGCACGCTGTCGCTCGAGCCGCGGCGCTGATCGCCGGTCTGTTCCTTGGTATTGCATCCCAAGCTGCCAGTGTTATCGGGTTGGGACTGACCCAGCACGCGGAGTTGCAGTATGTGCGCACTCAAATTGCAAAGTATGACACTGCAAGCATTAAGCGGATTCATTTGATACCGCCGCCCGATGGCAGCCCGTTTTGGCAACAGCCTATCCGTGACCCCGCGCACGACCTGTATATTGTACGCTTGAGCACGTACCATTGGTGGGTGCGGGAAGGTGTGGTTCGCTTCGCGCTTAGGCACGTAGATCCCGCGCGGCGCATTGAAATCACGATTGGTGATGCAGCGCCTGAGGCGGAAGAGGGGACAGTGATCGTCGATATGCGTCCCGCCGATCGGGCCCTGTTCCTGATACCCTACTAGACGAATTCGAGGCATACCGCAGCCCGATTGCGGCGCCGACGTTACCGAGGGCCGCCAACGCAGCAAAAAAGACGCTCCGGCATGGTGGCCGGAGCGCCGTTGGTTTTTAGCGGACGTAACGCTTAGACGAACGTGAAGTCGTCAGCGCCCATCGATGCAAGTGTGGTGTTCAGCAACACGATGTCGGTTGTTGCAAAGTCGATGAGAACGTCGGCGCCGGATTGGCTCATGACGGCTTGGACTTGGCTGAAGGTCGTGATCCCTGAGATTGAAAGCTGGATCGTGTCATCACCGAAGTCGTCGAAGTCGCCGACGCTGTCGACACCGCCGTTGTTGGTGAAGACAAAGATGTCGTTGGCAGAACCTCCGTCGAGATAATCATTGCCGCCGCGGCCGGCGAGCGTGTCCGCGCCGCCTTGGCCGAACAGTTGGTTGGCGTTGGTGTCACCAGAGAGGTTGTCGCCGAAGGCCGAACCCGAAACGCCTTCAATACCGGAGTAGGTATCACCGGCAGCGTCGCCGCCGGAGAACGTGAAGGCCGCAAGATCGGCGGTGACGGCCGCCAACGATGCGCCGTAGGCCACGACATCGTTTGTACCATTGCCACCAAAGATTTGGTCGCCGCCAGTACCGCCGTCGAGCCAGTCGTCGCCGTCGCCGCCGTCGATCAGGTCGTTACCACCGCGACCCTGGATGAAGTCGTTGCCGCCTTGGCCAAACAGTCGGTTGGCGTTTGCGTCCCCGAACAGCTGATCGCCGAAGGCCGAACCTGAGACGCCTTCGACACCAGAGTATGTGTCGCCGGTGGCGTCGCCGCCGGAGAAAGTGAAAGCTGCGAGGTCGGCATTGATGGCTGTCGCCGATCCGCCGTAGGCGACGATGTCGTTCGCGCCGTTGCCACCGAAGATCTGGTCGCCGCCCGTACCGCCGTCGAGCCAGTCGTCACCGTCGCCGCCGTCAATAAGATCATTGCCGCCGCGGCCTTGGATGAAATCGTTGCCGCCTTGGCCGAACAGACGGTTCGAGTTGCCGTCACCGAACAACTGATCGTTGAACGCCGAGCCGGAAACGCCTTCGACCCCTGAGTACGTGTCGCCAGTGGCGTCGCCACCTGAGAATGTGAAGGCCGCGAGGTCGGCGTTAACAGCTGTGGCAGACGCGCCGTAGGCGACGATGTCGTTCGCGCCGTTACCGCCGAAGATTTGGTCGCCGCCCGTACCGCCGTCAAGCCAATCGTCACCGTCGCCGCCGTCGATCAGGTCGTTGCCGCCGCGGCCTTGGATGAAGTCGTTGCCGCCTTGGCCGAACAGACGGTTCGCGTTGCCGTCACCGAACAACTGGTCGGCGAAGGATGAGCCGGAAAGACCTTCAATGTTCGAAAGCACATCGCCGGCAGCATCGCCACCGGAATAGGTATTCGCTAGTAGATCCAGGTTCACAGCTGCGCTCGACCCGCCGTACGCGGCGGTATCGAGGGATCCATTCCCGCCGTTGATCGTGTCGCCGCCGGTGCCGCCGTCGAGCCAGTCGTCGCCGTCGCCGCCTTGGATATTGTCGGCGCCACCGCGGCCTTGGATGAAGTCCGCACCGCCGTTGCCGAAGAGGCGGTTCGCGTTCGCGTCGCCGAACAGCTGGTCGTTCTGGTTTGAGCCTGAAGCGCTTTCGATGCCACTGATCGCGTCGCCGGCAGCGTCGCCGCCCGATACCGTATTGGCCTGCAAGTCGACGTTCACGCCGGCCGAGGACGTATCGTAGAGCAATATGTCGTCCGTGCCGGTGCCGCCGTTCAGCGTGTCAACGCCCAAGCCGCCGACCAGCGTGTCGTTGCCAGCGCCGCCGTTCAGCACGTTCACGCCGGTGCGTCCTTCGAGCCTGTTGTCGGCGCCGTTGCCGGTCAGTGTGTCGTTGCCGATGCCGCCGGTCGCGTTTTCAATCGTGACGCCGAGCGCGATGGCGACGTTCGCGATGGCGCTGTTGATTGAGGAGAAGCGGCCTTCGTTCAGGTCGATAAAGGCGTCGACGGTCGAGCCCGAAGCGTCGATCGTGTCGATGCCGCCGCCGTCCCAGATCGTGAACGCGGGGATCGTGTTCGTGTTGAAGTCGTAGATGCCGCCGGCGTTCGAGTTGTAGCCGTAGGTCGTGTTGCCGGCGCGCGTGGTGTTGTTCGCGCCGTAGATCTGCTGCACCGCATAGATATCGAACATCATCGGCGATTCCGGATACCCGAAGAACTGAGCACCCGTGTTCGCTTCGTCGAAATAGCTCATTACTGAGTACTGGTTCGAGTCTTCCGTGAATTGAGCGTTGTTATCGTATGTGATCGATTGGCCCACGGCCGCGTTATATGACCCTGGGTGCGACAGGCCGATGGCGTGGCCGATCTCATGCATGATCGCGTTGTAGGCGTAGCTGCCCGGCGAGATCACAGAGCCTGCTGGTATGGAATTCGTGTTCAGCCAAACGTCACCGGCTTGCGCCGTGCTGGATGTCGAACCCGGGAAATATGCGAACGCACCCGCGCCGTCGTTGTCTGTGTAGTTGCCGAACAGCATCGTCGCGCTGTCGGAATAGCCGCCGGGGTTGACCTCGACAAATGTGATACCCGAGGCCTCGGACCACGCCTGAAGCGTGGCGCGCACTGCATCCATCTCCGTGGCGGTCAACGGCGTGAATGAAGCGATATTGTGCGTGCCGGCTGTGTAGGTCGCGGGCGACAGGCGAAACGCATAGGTCACCACGGCGCCACCGCCAGGGAAGTTATTCCAGGAGGCATCGGCGTCGATCACACCCGCGCCCATGGAGAAGTCGAACGACGGCCGCGTGCCGGCGGTGAAAGAGATGCCGTATTGGCCCGTGCCGGTGTCGGCGAACGACCCCGCCGATATGTAGTAGGTGCCGCTGCTGGCGGCTGTGTACGAGAACACGGAGTTGTTCCCGGGTAGGCTGTCGTCGTCGTGTATGAGTTCGGTCGTGCCGGTCGAATCCATCAGGCGCAGATACGGGTCGACCACGTTGAAGACGCCGGTTCCCGTCATCGCAAACGAATAGGTTTGGCCGGCTACCAAGTTGACCGCATAAAAGTCGCGGTCGCTGTTGAAGGCGATGTTGCCCTGAGCCGTCTGACCGGCTTGAAGCACATAAAAGGTCGAGGTGTCGTTGGCCGCATCGACCGATTCAATCACGGTGGGAAGCGGTCCCGCGGCGCTGAACCCCGGATTGGGCAGCGGCGCGGCCGGCGGCGCATCTGCTCCGCCATTGTCGGCGCGCGTGAAGTCGTCGAAGAGTTCGCCCGTGCCGGCCTTCGCCGGCGCTTCGTTGGCGTGGGTCCAGTTGAAGGCGCCGACTGAATGGTGGCCAGCGGCGCTGTCGAACGCGTCATCAAAGCTGACCTTCAGCTTGATGTCGTTGCTTTCGTTCGGTGTACCGCACCATGAGACGGAAAGGTGATGCGAACTGTTTCCAGGTAAGCCGTCATCCCAAGCCGTTACAATGTCCATCACGCGGGCCAGCACATCGTGGGCGGTCGTGTGCACGTCGGCGGCCGGATTGGCGAAGTTGAAAGTAGTTGTAAACGAGGCTTTCAATTGTGCGCGGCGCATTGCGTAGCCTTGTGCTTGGAGAGCGGGTTGCCTGTACGTATGTCTAACGAAGCGCGATGGACCGTCCTACCCAGGACGCACGCTTTTCCACCTGTTCGAGCGATGTTTTTTCGACAGAATTTCGCGTTCTGCGTGTATCGGCGGGGCTTGAATTCCCGCCCAGAGGGTTGGAGCGGTGGCGACATCAAATGAAAGCGAAATCGTCGGCGCCCATGGATGCGAGCGTTGTGTTTACGAGGATAATGTCGGTTGTCGCGAAATCGATGATAACGTCGGCGCCGGACTGAGACATGACGGCTTGGACTTGGCTGAACGTCGTGATGCCCGAGATCGAGAGCCGGATAGTATCGTCACCGAAATCATCGAAGTCGGCCACGGTGTCGACGCCGCCGCTGTTGGCGAAGACAAAGATGTCGTTGGCGGCGCCGCCGTCCAGGTAGTCGTTGCCGCCGCGGCCGGCCAGCGTGTCGGCGCCGCCTTGACCGAAGAGCCGGTTCGCGTTCGCGTCGCCCGATAGAATGTCGCCGAAGCTCGAGCCTGAGACGCCCTCGATCAGCGAGTAGGTGTCACCTGATGCGTCGCCGCCAGAGAACGTGAAGGCCGCAAGGTCGGCGACAACCGCCGCCAAGGATGCCCCGTAGGCGACGACATC
>JANLXP010000060.1:0-1229 GCA_031365165.1 Alphaproteobacteria bacterium | reverse complement strand
GCTTGAGAGCCAAAGCCATTCCGGCGTGAGCGCACCGAGTGCCGGGTCGTAAATGATGACGCGGGGTACTAGGAACGGGTTCATGAAGCCGAGCTTCTGGCCGCGGCTCGCGTCCGTGCCGCCGCCCGCCGGCGTGACTTCGGCACCGGAGAGTGTGGTTGGGATTGCGATTTGGCGGATGGGTGTCGGCTTCGTGTGGCGCTTGTTCGCGAGCGCAAGCAGTTGGTCCATCGTCTCGACGTTTTCAGCGAGCGCGAGTTGGACCACCTTCAAGCCGTCGATGACCGAGCCACCGCCGACGCCTACGAGGAGGTCGGCCTTTGCGTCGCGCGCGGCGCGAACGGCTTCGAGCACGCCGTCGAGTTTCGCGTGTTCGGCAATGCCGTCGTAGATCGCCGCGATCTTTGCGCCCAACGATGTCGAGATGAGCGAGATCGCGCCCGTCTGCATGTGCAGCGTTTTTGACGTCGCTAGAAACACGCGCTTGGCGCCAAGGCGCTCGACCTCATCGCCCAAGACCTCGCGGACAGACTTACCGAAGTGGACGCGCTCTTGCGGGAGCGCGTCGTAGGTGAACGTCTTGGTCAAATGGGATCCCAGCCGAAGACGGAGGTTGTTGCGCCGCTGTCGTACATCATCGGTTTCATGGCGGGGAAGGCGTGATTGACGATTGTCTCAGGCGTCCAGCCTTCGATCTTCGCCATGCCGCGCAACGGCCGCGATTGCGACATCAGGAAGACCTCGTTGCCGCGCGCGACAAAGATTTGGCCGGTTACGTCTTTCGATGCGCAGAGCGCGATCGCAAGCTGAGCGACTTGATCGGCGCGCATGTAATTCTTCATGCGCTCGACACGCTTTGCCGATGCTTCATCTTTGATCGGGATCGTTGCGATCATGCGCGACCAGGCGAACGGCGCGATGATGTTCGAGCGCACGTTCTTCTGCAGGCCTTCCATTGCGATGATGCGCGAGAGACCGGCGACGCCCATCTTTGCCGCTGCGTAGTTCGCTTGGCCGATGTTGCCGATGATGCCGGAGGTGGAGGTGAAGAGGACGTAGGCGCCGTCTTGCTGCTCGCGGAAATGTTCGATCGTCGCGCGGCAGACGTTGTAGGCGCCGTTGAGATGAACGTCGATCACCAGGTCCCAGTCCTGATCCGTCATTTTGTGGAACATCGTGTCGCGCAAAATGCCGGCCGGGTTGATCACCGCATGCAGGCCGCCGAACGT
>JANLXP010000056.1:0-4569 GCA_031365165.1 Alphaproteobacteria bacterium | reverse complement strand
CTATTTCTATCTTGGGAACTACGACGCGGCGATCGCGGATGGGGAGCGCGCCGTCAACTTCAATCCAAGCGACCCGCTAGCGCGACAGCTTTTGCGCGAGGCGCAGACCGCGAAGGCGCGGGCACAGGCTCGTTAGTCGGGCGGAACGCGGGCGAAGGCTGCTTCGAGATCGACGGTCACGGGCAGCTTGTGTTCGATGTCGCCGTCGCGGGGCCAGGTCATCGCGGTCAGTGCGTGCGCGCCTGAGAACGTGAAGTCGCCCGAGAGTGTGGGCCTCCCTGCGATCATCTCGCTGAACGGCGCGAACTGTCTGCGGCTGGCGCTGAACACCATGATCGGAAACGACCACGGCGAATGGCCGCCGGACGAGACGAGGCTGTAGACGAAGTACTGCGAATCCGGCGACCACGCGCCGCGATAGACATAATAGCCGTTCGCGCCGCGCGGTGAGGAATGGTCCCTCGACCCCACCGTGTCGCCGCGCTGCGTGCGGATCACGACGCGGCTTTCCATGTCGGGCGTCGCGTCGAGGCTGATGTCGGCGGGGTAGATCACGGCGCGGAGCGACCGGTTCGGTGCTTCGATGATTTGCGGCGCGATGTTCCAGCAACTCATCTCAGGACGGCGCGGCACGAGAAGCTGATGGCCGCCGCAGACGGCTTCATCCGCCGTTGCCGGACTTAAGGCCATGACGAGTGCCGCGAGCCCAAGCGGAAGTGCACGCATCGATATCCTTCTCAGGCGGATGCCCGGAACTTGGTTGGTGGCGCGCCGAACAGGTCGCGGAAGCGGTTGTTGAACGTCGAGAGGTCGCCGAAGCCGGTGTCGAACGCGATGTGCGAGACCGGGTCCGTCGAGGTCGCGAGGCGCACGGCGGCGCGGCGCATGCGCAGGTTCAAGACGAACTGGTACGGCGTCACGCCGGTGATGCGGCGGAACGTGCGCAAGAAATGGTACTTGCTCATGTTTGCGCGGGCGGCCAGTTGATCGAGGTCGAGCGGTTGGTCCGCGTTCGCTTCGACATGGCGCAAGACGGCGCCGATGCGGCGTTCGTCGCCGCGTGCGGGCCTCGTGCGCGTGACCTTGCCGCCGGAGAGCGTCTCGCCGACGCGTTCGACCACGCGGATCACGAGCGAGCCTGCCGCGAGAGGGCGCGCGGTTTCGGTGAGCGCCTGGAGGCTCACGAGCGTGGGCAGGAGTTCGGGCATCGCAGGAAGCGAGGCGGCGTTGAAGCGGAAGCGGTGCGAACCGGCGGCGCTGGCCGACACTTCGTCGAACAGTTCGGTTGCCACGTGCAGCGCGATGCAGCGGTCGCCGGTGCCGTGGTCATGGCCGCACTCGAAACATGTCCCCGCATTGCCCAGCAACAGTGCGCCCGGATAGAGCAGCGCTTCGCCGTGTTCCGCGCGGTAGCGGAACGAACCGCCGACGACGGCGGAGATCGACATGCGGCTGTGGCGTTCTTCGTAGGGGCGGTCGTTCGGGCCGGCGCGGCAGACGATTTCGGCGATCTGCCAATCGCGGCCTTCGGCGATCGCGCGCGAAGCGATCGTCGCGCGTTCCTCGCCAGGTGAAATCGCCTGATTTTCGGCCGCTTTTGCCATGCCCAAAGATAGCAATTTTCCCCAAGCGACACCACTGCCCCGGATGCACTTTCGACACCTTCCTGTGAGGAGAAGCACACATGCTCAACCATATTTCGATCGGCGTTCGCAACATCGCCAGAACCAAGGAATTCTACGACGAAGCCTTAAAGCCGCTCGGCTACAAGTGCCTGAGCGAGGCCGTGGAATCGCTGGGCTACGGCGCGGATAGCGTCGTGCTTTGGATCAGCAAAACGGCGACACCCGTTCCGGCCGACAAGAACTCGGGCCTGCACTTTTGCTTTGATGCGCCGACGCGTAAGAGCGTGGATGCATTCTACAAGGGCGCGCTCAACGCCGGCGGCAAGGACAACGGCAAACCGGGTCTGCGCGCCGATTACGGCGACAACTACTATGCGGCGTTCGTTGTCGATCCGGACGGCTACCGGCTCGAAGCCTACTGCAGCGCGAAGAGTTGAGGAGCGAACCCATGGCCTCGATTGTTAGGGAGTTCACCACCACCGCCTGCCCCAACGAAGTTTGGGACGCAGCCCGCGACGTCGGCGCGTTGCACACGCGCCTCGTTCCAGGCTTCGTCGTCGATACGAAGCTGGAGCCCGGCGCGCGCATCGTCACGTTTGCGAACGGCATGACGGCGAAGGAGTTGATCATCGACGTCGATGACAAGCGGCGGCGGATCGTTTGGTCCGCCGTCGGCGGGCGGCTCACCCACCACAACGCGTCACTCACCGTGCACGCGAACGGCGATGGCAGCCGTCTGGTGTGGCAGGCCGATCTGTTGCCGAACGAACTCGCGCCCGCGATCGCGCAGATGATCGATCAGGGGTGTGCGGCGATGAAGGCGGCGCTGGATAAACTTGGCCCGTAGCGACCGGCGGTGCCATTCAAGTGCGCTTCGGACCGAAAGTGCACGACGCGTTTTTGAAACAAATGCAATCGTTCGTGTGAAGGCTGCCTGCACGCCCGGTCGCTTAGACTGCGGTGAGCTTTGGGACTCACGGGCATGCGGGTAGCTCTACTTGCCATTGCCGCATTTTTTGCGGCGCAGGCCGCGATTGCCGCGCCGGGCGATGCGGTCGTTTGCGCAGATGATAGGGCAAAGCCGGCGGCGCGAATTTCGGCGTGTACGCGGCTGATCGAAGCGAAGCCCGCGGCCGAATGGCTGATCCATCGGGCACACGCCTACGAAGACGCGTCGGTCGAGAAACACGCCGCGCACTTCGCCGAGAACGACAAATCGGCTGCCGCTGACTACGACCAAGCGGCCCGGTTGGAACCCAACAATACGGATACCTACCTCGCGCGCGGCACCTACTACGCGGCCTCGGGGGCCTGGAAACGCGCCCTTGCCGATTTCGATCGCGTCGTGGCGCTCTCACCGACGGCCGCGTCCATTTCGATGCGTGGAGGATTCCGTGCGGCGTCCGGCGACACGAAAGGGGCAATCGAGGATTACACGCAAGCGCTCGCCCTCGATCCGGCAAACGCCACCGCATTGATCAACCGGGCGCGCCTGCGGATACATCTCAACGATCCGCGCGCCGAGCGCGAAGATCTCAACGATCAATCCGGCGCGCGCGACGATCTCGATCGCGCGATCGCAATCGCACCGAACAACGTTGACGCCTACATCGAGCGCGGCGAGCTTTTCTCCGGTGAACTCCGTTTCAAGCAAGCGATCGCGGACTTCGATACCGCGCTCAAGATCGAACCCGGCTCTTGGCGCGCTCTCGAAGGGCGCGCCGCTGCATGGCAGGCGCTGGGCAAACTCGATCTCGCGGCAAACGATCTTACCCTGGCACTGCGGAGCAGCCCGCACAAAGCGCATGTAACGGCATCGCGCGCGCCGATTTTTTTCGAATCACGGCAAAGCGAGCGGGCGATTGCCGACTACACAAGCCTGCTTAAGGACTACAAGCGCCCGGAATACTACACGGGACGCGGGATGGCCTACCTGCAAAAAGGCGCGCTCGAACCGGCGCAGCGCGACTTCGAGGTCGCGCTCGGTCAGCTTCGTTGGGAGCGCAAAATCTCGGCGCTGCAGGAGATGTGCCGCGTGTTATGCGGCATGCGACGAAATCCGCTGGTGGTTTTCCGGCGTCTGATCTGGCCGAAGCCGAAGTACGAGCGCGAGGCGGCGGAACGCCGGCGCGCGGCGCGGCTTGAGCGCTGGCGGCTCACGGCCGAGGCGCAGGCGCAGCTCGGTTTGATTGCGTTGAAGCGCGGACAGACAGCGACCGCCGCCGCACTGTTCGGTCAGGCGCTGAAATACTCGGAAGAGAGTGCGTTTGCGCACTACGGTCGCGGAACGCTGAAGCACCAGGCCGGCGACTTACAAGGCGCGATGGACGAATTTGCGGCCGCGCGGCGGGTGTTGCCGGGAATCGATCGAGCGTTCGCGCTCGTTGGCATCGAACCCGTGCCGGCGACGAAGAGGGTCATCATCGAGCCTGCGCCGGAGGGTGCGGGCATCGAGCGCGATACGGCGCTTTGCGACGGCGGGGAACTGTCGACGAAGTCCGACGGTTCGCTGGACACCTCAAAACAGCTGGCGGCTTGCACCAGCCTCGTTCACGCCGACATAGCGGCAGCGGCGAAGGCGCATGCCTATGCAAAGCGCGCGAGCTGGAACGAGATGACCGGCGCACATGACAAGGCGCGCGACGATTGGAACGCGGCGCTGGTTTTGGACCCCGGCAATTTGGACGCGCTACTTGGGCGCGGCACCGACTACGCTAACGCGCACAAAGCGGCGCTTGCGATTGCCGATTTTGACACGGCGGTCGCGATAGCACCCAACTCGTTTCTCGCGCTGTTCGGCCGGTGCGAAGCAAAAGCGGATGCCGGTAACATGAGGGACGCAGTTGCCGATTGCGATCGTGCAGTCGCGGTCTCTGGCGATCCTGACCGCACGAGCCAGCGCCGGGCGCCGGTATTATTGCGGGCGGGCGAGAATGCGCGGGCG
>JANLXP010000029.1:0-2364 GCA_031365165.1 Alphaproteobacteria bacterium | reverse complement strand
CGAACACCGTCGGCACGAACTTCGCGCGGTAGACGACCGCGTCGAGACGGCGTTCGAGCAAGCCGATCATGTTCTCGCCCGTATCGCCGCGACGGCGCTGAGCCTCGGCGTAAATCTTGCGGAACTGCCGCTCGGTGATGTTGCCGTAATAACCCTTGAGCGTCTGCTTGGCCTTCAGCTGCACGCCGTAGTCGGAGATCTTCTGCTTGCGGCGCTGGCCGTGCTGGCCGGGTCCGTACTCGCGCTTGTTCTGCGGGCTCTTCGGGCGGCCCCAAAGGTTGTCGCCGATACGGCGGTCGATCTTGTGCTTGGCACTCTGGCGCTTCGTCATTCGCAATTTCCCTATAAATTCAAGATGTTAAGCCTAGGAAATGCTGCCCTCCTCTGCCCTGGTAGTCTGGGCCGACAGGCGGGGGCTTCCCCGCCACGGGTGCTTCCAATCCGCTGGAGAAATCCCCAGCGAGCCGCGGGTTTTAGAGGGGTGGGTCACCCCTGTCAAACGGCGCATTGCCGCCCCGAAATGCCAAGCTGGCGCTAACGCTTGTGATAGGTCAGCGCCATCGCGATGCAGTGGCTGAGCGCTCTCTCCGGCACCTTCGCGCCGGCGGAAAACACAATCGCGCGGTTACCCTCGAAAACGAATTGATCGCCATACCGCTCGCGAAACGAAGCAATCAGCGTCGTCTGGCACGGAACGAACACCGCAACCTTCCCGTCAGAACCTTTCAACGCATCGATCCGGATCGTCGTGCCCGTGCGAGCCGCTTTCGGCAAATAGGCAGGCTGCCCCCATTTCAACGTCTCGGTGAGCGCACCCACAGCGGATGCCTTGGCCGCCGCAAAGATCAACGCGCGAAGCCTCAGCAACCGCGCACGCACAGCCGGCGCATACGCATCGAACACCGCCTCGACCGCCGGATCCATCGCTAGGCGCTGAGCCACGACCTGATCGTATCGCTGACAAGCTTCGGCTTCTCGTAGACGATCCAATGCGTGCCATCGGCAACGCGGCGCACATCGACCTCCGGCACCCAACGCTCCAATCCTTCGACGCACGCGGGCAGCAACGCCGTGTCCTGCAAACCCCAGATCACCAGCGTCGGCACGCGCACCATCAACGCGTCGTCATTGTAGACTTCGGCAGCGGGCTGAGCGCCGGGCTTCGGCGGGTCCATCCGCATCGCGCGGTACCAGTTGAACATGCCGGTGAGTGCGCCGGGCTCGCTCCACGCTTTCACGAACGCCGCGCGATCCGCCGCGCTCAAGTGTCCCGCTTCCGCCGTCTTCGCGAGCGAGCGCCAAAGCAGCGCATAGTCGTTCGCCGCATAGCGCGCCTCCGAACCTTCCGCACGCAGCTCGTGAATGTATTGCGACGCGGCAGCCTGCGCCGGGTTCTTCGCCATCTCGCGCTGAAAAGCTCCAGGGTGCACGGCATTGACGATGATGAGCCGGTCGATCAACTCCGGCCGCTTGATCGCAAACGCCCACGCAAGTGCCCCACCCCAATCGTGCGCGATCAGCGTGAACTTCTTCTTCGGTGAAAACTGCGCCGCGAACGCGACGACATCGTCGATCAGCCGCTTCGTGCGATAGCGCACCACCTCGGGCGGCTTGGACGACAAATTGTAGCCCGGCAAATCCGGCGCAACGCAAAGATACGTGTCGCCGAGATCGGCAAGCTGATGCCGCCACGCATACCAAAACTCAGGAAAGCCATGCAGGAACAACAGCAGGTGACCATCTGCAGGCCCGCTCGCCGCATAGTGCAGCTTCAACTCGTTCGTCTCGGCATATCCGTGACGGATCATTCGCTCTCACCCTTCTTCGGTCGCTTCGTGCCACGCGCGAGCGAGCGCACGATGCCGCGCAGCGTCTGCACTTCTTGGTAGGTCAGACCCGCGCGATGCCACATGTTGCGCATGCTCTGCACCATCGCGGGCCGCTTGTCGGGCGGAAACAGAAATTCCGTCCGGTCGAGTTCGCCTTCGATGTGCTCGAAGAATCCGATCAAGTCTTCTTTGTTCGCGAGCTTTGCGCGTTGGTATTTTGCCGGCATTTTGAAATCCGGTTTGTCGTGCGTGCCCTTGAACCACTCGTAAGCCACGACGGCGACGGACTGCGCCAGATTCAGCGACGCGAATTTCGGGTTCGTCGGTACGGTCAAAATCGCATCCGCCAAGATCACTTCTTCGTTCGTGAGCCCCATACGCTCCGCCCCAAACATCACGCCGCACGCCCGATCTTGGGAAAGCTCCGCCACCAGCTCGGCCACCGCATCATCCGGCGTGACGACACGCTTCGCCATCAAGCGGTCGCGCCCCGTCGTCGCGAACACAAGACCCAGATCGGCGACCGCCTCCTCCA
>JANLXP010000973.1:0-2376 GCA_031365165.1 Alphaproteobacteria bacterium | reverse complement strand
CCGCCGGTCGAGATCAATTCGACACCTAGCTTGGCGAGGCTTTGCGCGAACTCCACCAGGCCGGACTTATCGGAAACGGAGATCAGCGCCCGGCGAACCGGACGGAGGTTTTGCGTCGACATCGGGGGCGCCTTTTCCATCACTTGGGCGACGAGCGATTAGCACGGGGCTCGCAAGCTCCCCAAGCGGCCGAACGCCTCAGACGGTCGTGCCGGCTTCGATTCCTGTGGCTTTCTTCAAGGCCCACTTCACAGTTGTGGGTTCGGCGCCGGTTTGCCCCGCGATCACAATTTGCTGGGTTTTGCGGATGGCGTCGCCTGAACCCAAATAGACACCGTCTGCGAGGTCGATCTCGGCATCGGCGCCGAAGCGCCAGGTCGCGCCGGACGGGAGCGTGAGGATGACCGATCGGCGATCGGCGCCGCGCGCGACCTTGACCGACGGATGCAGATGGAAGCGAGCGGCGAAGCGGCGCGGCGAAGCATTCGCGCGCGAGACAAGGCGATCTTCTCCGCGGATGTCGTTGCCGTCGTGTGCCACGAAGACCTGGCGCTCGTGCACGACGCCGAACGGTTTTGCATAACCGTCGTGGCTGGTGTCGAGAAGGATGCCGGATTCGTTTTCGTGGCGCTTATGTTCGATGCGGATCGGGCCGTCGGTCAGGCGCAGCCCTAGGAATCGCTGCGCCCAGCGGCCGTTCACGAAATGCGCGGAAGACGTGTCGGCAATCGTCACCGTCGAGTGTGCAGCGGTGGCGCGCATCGCTTGCACCCATTCAGCACCCTTCATCGGCGCGGTGCCGCCGTTTACGACGATACGCTCGTCGCCAACGCTGAGTTCGAACGAGAGCGCACCAGCGTGCGCGCCGTGCGACATGTCTCCGGGCGGGGCGAGGCCGCAATCGGCGATGACGAGTGTCTGGCCGCACGCGATGCGGTGATACCCCGCCTGGGCGGAGTGCAGAGTCTCGCGGCTGCGGCCGGTGTCGTAGCTCAGAAGGGTTTGGGCCCAGCCGCCGACGCCTTCGGTGCCGCCGTTGAACAACGCGAGTTTGCCGTCGCCATGCAGCATGAAGCGGATCATCGGCATCATGCGGTCGAGCGCGCGGCGAATGCTGACGGGAACGATCAGGTCGCGCTGTGTCATCGCGTCGACAAGTGAGAGCAGGTCGCTGGCGGCGCTGAGCACCGTTTCGGGATTGCGCGAGATGTGACTGCCGTCGGGCAGGATTTGTTCGCCAAGTTCTTCGGCGAGCATGTGCAAGCCCTTGGCCATGCGGGCGTCGCCATCGGGCAGGAATACGCCCGACTGAACGAGACCGATCGCCGCGACCATCCGATCGAGGCCCGCCGGCGCCATGTTTGCAGTCTTGAGCAAGTGGCGTGCCTGGCGCGCCATCGAAAGCAGTACGCGCGAACGGAACAGTACGTCCGCATTCGACAGGATGAGCCGGCCGAAGCTTGCCCAGGTGATCAACCGGCGCGCGGTCACGTGCGGACGCCAGGCAATTTCGTGCCACGTGCCGTGGGTGCGCACCCAATGTGCGATGAGCTGGCGCAAGTGCTCCTGTACAGGTTCAGAGCCACCGGCGTCGAAGTGACGGAGCCAATGGAACGAATGCAGGCTTTCGGCCCACAAGTCGCTTGGCGGTTTGATGAAGAACGGGGAGCCGTCGCGCGCTGTCGCGTCGCCGCCCGGAAGGCGGAAGCGGCCCATGACGAGCAATTCGGCTTCGGCAATGCTTTTGGGATGGAAACTGCGCGGGTTGACGAGGATGCGATCGGGTGCAGGGCCATTCAGGCTGCGCTGCCAGAACGGGCTGCGGTGCAGTTGGCGCTGCCAGGACAGTGCCGCCGAGGCGCGCGCGGCTGCGATCATGTCGCCCGCGTTCGCGAAGATGCTGAACTTGTAAGCCGGCGGCGCGTCAGTCGACGCTTCAGCCGCCACGGAGCTTTGCGATGTTGTCGCGATAACGGGCAGCGCCGCCTGCAAACGCGGCGGTTCCGGCGACAAGGACGTCGGCTCCTGCTTCAACAGCGAGGGCAGCGGTTTGCCCATTGATACCTCCGTCGACCTCCAGCTCGATGGCACGGCCCGACCGATCGATCATTGCGCGCGCTTCACGCATTTTCGCGCGCTGACCATCGATGAAGCTTTGTCCCCCGAATCCCGGATTGACGGTCATCACGAGAATCAGATCGATGTCGCCCAAGATATGCTCGATCAGGGAGATCGGCGAACCCGGATTCAGGGACACACCCGCCTTTTTTCCTAAACTCTTGATCAGCTGGACCGTCCGGTGGACGTGGGGGCCCGCTTCCGGGTGCACAGTGATGATGTCGGCACCCGCGTCGGCGAACTCCTTAATGTAAGGAT
>JANLXP010000955.1:0-3901 GCA_031365165.1 Alphaproteobacteria bacterium | reverse complement strand
TCTGCGATACGACGTCGAAAGCCGACAACCGGGAGACGAGGAGCGGGTCTAATCCCGCTCTACGCCTTTTCGTTTTGGTAGGAATTCAGCGGAATTCAAAACCAACGAATCCATGTTTTTGACATGGAGCCCTAAACAGCGGCACCCCGGATTCGAAAAAGAAGGGGCGGCCACCGCGCGTGCGGCGGTCAGCAATAACAACACTGAAAGGGGTGTCCCATGACTCTCAGAGCAGCCATGCTCGGCACGGCGTTCGCCATGACGCTTGCCGGGAACGCAGTCGCAGCGCAGATCGACGGTTGGTACGTAGGGCTGGAAGGCGGCGCCAGCTGGGTGGATGATTGGTCGCATACCATCAATGGTTCAGCCCGAACTTCGACATTCGAGACCGGTTGGGTTGGCTTGGCCACGGTCGGCTATGGATGGAACCATTGGCGCATCGAATTCGAAGCGGGCTACCGCGACAACGACCTTGAGAGCTATTTGAACAATGTCGGCGTACCCATCGCCGGCGCGTCCGGAACGCTCTGGGAAGCGACCGGAATGGTCAACGCGCTCTATGATCTGACGCTCACCGACAAGCTCTCGCTCTCGCTCGGTGTTGGCGCAGGCGGTGACTTCTCGAATACGGAATTGACACTCGCGGGCCTCGGCACCGCCGAAGACGACGCCTGGAACTTCGCCTACCAAGGCATCGCGGGCATCAACTACATGGTCACGCGGCGAACGCAGCTGTTCATGGACTATCGCTATCTGCGCGTAATGGAGCCGGACTATCGCTTGGTCTTCCCGGGACCCAATACCCGCACGTTGTCGGGTGACGACTATGGCAAGCACGCAGCGACGTTCGGCATCCGCTACGCATTGGAGGCCCCTGAGGCGCCCTACGTCGCTACGCCGACGCCTTCTTCACCACCGCCCGCGGCAGGCGGACCACCGCGCCAATTCATTGTCTTCTTCGGCTTCAACAAATACACGCTGACCTCCGAAGCTCAGCGCGTGATTTCCGAAGCCGTATCTTCCGCCAAGGAAGGGGGCTCCGCCTCGATCCTGATCACGGGCCATACAGACACCGTGGGCTCGAATACCTATAACCAGCGCCTGTCCGTACGCCGCTCCAACACCGTGCGCGCCGAGATGGTGCGCCAGGGCATCCCAAATGGGTCGATCACAAGCACTGGCAGGGGCGAAACCGAGCTTCTGGTCCAGACTGCGGACGGCGTAAAAGAACCCCAAAACCGCCGGGCGACCATCGATCTGAATTAACCAAGCGCCTTTCCCTCAACCGAAGGATGCAGGAGAGCGGCCCTACAAGGGCCGCTCTTTGTCTTTGGGGGCACACTTCCCAGTGAAGTTAAGCGAATCTCTCGGATTCGTTTGACCCGTGCACCCCCATATTGCTGATTCGTTCCCGGGGACCCCGGTGTGGCGGCAAAGAAAAAAGCCGCTACCCGCTGGGTGAATTTGGGGGACTATCCATGTTGAAGAATGCGCTGCTGGCTTCGGCCTTAGGGCTGTCGATCTATGCGCTCGCGACCAGCGCCGCCTCGGCGGGCCATCGGCCCCAAGGCTGGTACGTTGGCCTTGAGGGCGGCGTGAACTGGGTCGATGACGCGGACCTCGATCTGGTCGGCGTCGGCCCGGTCAATTGGGAAGCTGAGTTTGAATCGGGTTGGGCCGCTTTCGTTGAAGTCGGCTATCGCTGGGAATCGAATTGGCGCCTCGAATTTGAAGGCGGCTGGCGCGAAAACGAAGTCGATTGCATCAACTTCGGAGCCGGGTGTGTGCCCGGCAATTTTGGTGAGATTCACCAATTCACGCACATGCTGAACTTCGTGCACGACATCGACATCTCCGACCGTACCGCGCTTTCGATCGGCGTCGGCGTCGGCGGCAATTTAGTCGAAGCTGACACGCCGTTCGCGCTGCGCGACGATGACGACTGGGTCTTCGCGGCTCAAGCGATCGTCCAGCTGACGCATCAGCTCACGAACCGTTTGGACTTCGTCCTGACCTATCGCTTCATGACCAGTGAAGATCCGCAGTTCGCCCGCTTCGTCGGACCCGCGATCGAAATGGAGAACGAGAACCACACGGTCACAGTCGGTCTGCGCTTCGACCTGCAGGCAGATGCTGAGCCGATGGAGCCGCAACCGGTGATGAGCGCACCGCCGCCCGCACCTGCGCCGGCACCGCGTCAATTCATCATCTACTTCGGTTTCAACAAGGCGAACTTGAACGCCAGCGCGATGCAAGTCGTGCGCGAGGCAGCGGCCGTGGCCATGCATGACGGCTACGTTCAGATCCTCGTCACCGGCCACACAGACACCGTCGGGTCGAACGCCTACAACATGCGCCTCTCGAACCGCCGCGCGGGCAACGTGAAGAAAGCGCTTGTGAACGAAGGCATCCCTGGGAACTCGATCTCGGCCAGCGGCAAGGGCGAGACGATGCTCAGCGTCCAAACCGGTGACCGCGAGATGGAAGCGCGCAATCGTCGCTCTGAGATCAACCTGAACTAATCCGGCTTCGACCGGCAAAGAAAAAGGGCGCGCCCCGCGGGACGCGCCCTTTGTTTTTCTAAGGCTTGTTACTGCTGCGCCGGCGGTGTGGGAGCCGTCGTGGGTGCTTCAGCAGGCATCTCAACGGGTGTTCCAGCCACTTCGGGCTTCGCCCGCGGCATCGGCACGACCTTGCCAGTGGTTGACGCTGTAACCAGTGCAGGCGTCCCACAAACGTCCTGGCCATGCCGGTTTGCAACGGGCTCGCCCATCGCAAAGTCGACCAGCTTGATCTTCTCCGGCCCAAGCAATTTGTCGTAAAGCGCCGAGGAATAGTTGCAGAACTCTGTGATGTTCGCGAGGCTGCGTTGCGAAGCCTCGTTCGCCGTCTTCGACTTGTAATCTTCAAGCCGCGATTCCCGCCCGAAATACTTCATCATCGTCTTATGTGCGGTCATCAAATCCGGACGATAAGCCGTCACGAACTCGTTGTACCGCGGGGTCATCTTGCACGACAGCGCACCGACCACGAGTTCGGTCTGCAGCATGCGCATCTGAAACGCGCTCAAGACCTTGTCCTTGATGCACTTCGGCGCTGGCGCCGATTTCTTTTTGGCAGCGATCGCAGGTCCCGCCACCATCGCGGCGACCGCAATCAACAGAGCTGCGCGTGAAACTTTCATCGACATCCTCCCCGACTCACTGCGTTCATCATAGGGGCGGCCTTTACCACACGAAAGAGCCGCCAACTGGCAATTTCGGATGCCTTGCGACCGCTGGTAGTCTAGGCACAGGATACGACCAACCCCTGGCAAGTACGGCGGGAAAAAATGGCCAGCGACGACATCGAAATTGCGCGGCAGGAAGGTTCCGAATTCAGATCGGTCAGATTGCAAGTGCAGGCCGACGGCGCCATCCGGTGCACGCTTACGACAAGGGTGCGACCGCAAAACTGACGTTCGGACACGACGAGTACGAATTTTGGGTCACGGTACCGCCGGCCGAGGTCGCAAAACTGGCGGCTGTATTGCTGAGGGATAAATTCGGCGGCCGGTTGCAAGCGGTGACCGAATTGCGCGACTTTTGCAAACAGCATGAGATCGTCAACGAGTTCGAGACCTGGACGTGAACCGGCTATATTCGCGCCTCATGGGGGACACGATGCATAAGTTTGTTTTGCTGGCGGCGTTCGCTGCCGGAGTCATGACGAGAGCCGCGCACGCCGACGAATGGCGCGAAGTCGATCCGGAAAATCTGGTCGTCATGGACATCAAGTACGGCCGCGTGCTGATCGAACTCTCGCCCGATCTTGCGCCCAAACATACGGAGCGCTTCCGCGCCCTCGTCCGCGCGAAGTTCTACGACGACAAAAGCTTCTACCGCGTCATCGACGGCTTCGT
>JANLXP010000897.1:0-15727 GCA_031365165.1 Alphaproteobacteria bacterium | reverse complement strand
GGTTCAACGCGCGCTACATCATGGACATTTTGGAGCGGATCGACGGGGCGAAGGCGGTGTTCGCGTTCTCCGATGCCGGATCGCCCACTCTGGTGCGCGACAGCGAAGGCGACGCGGCGCTCTACGTTTTGATGCCGATGCGGGTGTAAGGCCTGAAATGAGTTTGGGTGAGATCAGGACAGAGGCGGCGCCTCGCGCGAGCGCGCGCGTCGCGATCACGCGCCTGATGCTCACCAATTTTCGCTCGTACGGGATGTTGGATCTGAAGGTCGAGCCTGGGCATGTGGTGCTTGTCGGGCCGAACGGGGCGGGCAAGACGAACGTCTTGGAAGCGTTGTCGACACTGGCGCCGGGGCGCGGCTTGCGCGGCGCCAAGCTTGGCGAGATGGCGCGGTCGTTGCCCGGCGAGAGCACAGCGCGGCCGTGGGCGGTTTCGGCGACGCTGGGCACGTCTGCCGGCGATACGCAGCTTGGCGTCGGGTATTTGCCCGGTGGCGAAGAGGCTGTGACGAAGCGGGCGGTGCGTATCGATGGTGTTCCGTTCGCCAATCCAGCGGCGTTGGCGGAGCGCGTTCGGCTCATTTGGCTGGCGCCTTCGATGGATCGTCTTTTCATCGACGGGGTGTCGGAGCGGCGGCGGTTTTTAGACCGGCTGATTGCGAGCTTCGATACAGCGCATGCGCGGCGCTGGGGCGCGTACGAGATTGCGATGCGCGAGCGGTTGAGCGCGCTGCGTTCCGGCGCGCAAAGTGCGTGGTTGACAGCGCTGGAGCGGACGATCGCGGAGACCGGCGTTGTGGTTGCCGTATCGCGGCTTGAAGGGTTGGCGCGGTTGGCGCGGGCGATGGAAGAGCAGCGCGCGTCTGCGTTTCCGCGTGCCGACATCGCCGTGGCGGGTACGGTCGAGGCGTTGCTGGAGCAGCATGCGGCGGTGGACGTCGAAGATCAGTTCGCCGGTATGTTGGCGGGGTCTCGCGGCGCAGATGCCGAGGCCCGGCGTACGAGTGCCGGACCGCATTTGACGGAGTTCGTCGTCAAGCACCGCGAGAAGGGCAGGCCTGCGCCGGAATGCTCGACGGGCGAGCAGAAGGCGCTGCTGATCCGCTTGGTGCTGGCGAGCGCGGGATTGCCCGCGCCGGGAGCCCCGGAGGCGCCGGTGCTGTTGCTCGATGAAATTGCTGCGCATCTCGATGAGGGGCGCAGGCGGGCGTTGTTCGACGAGATCGACGCTCTACATGTTCAGGCCTGGATGACAGGTACGGATGCGCCGGCGTTTGCGGCGCTTGAGGCTCGCGCGCAGTTCAAGCGCGTGGGCGATGGCCAAATCCGGCCGATGAATTAGATGATTGATGGGTTTCCGACATGACGACGATTGACGACGGCAACGAGCAAGAACGCGAAAACAAGAAGAAAGACGCGGAAAAGCAAAAAGAAAAAGCCAAGAAGGACGTCGACGACTACGGCGCAGATTCGATCAAGGTCCTGAAGGGCCTCGATGCGGTCCGCACACGGCCGGGCATGTATATCGGCGACACGGACGACGGGTCGGGGTTGCACCACATGGTCTACGAGGTCGTCGACAACGCGATCGACGAAGCCTTGGCTGGCCACGCGACGGAAGTGAACGTGTGCTTGAACGCCGACGGTTCGTGCACGGTTTATGACAACGGGCGCGGGATTCCGACTGCCATTCACGCGGAAGAGGGCGTGTCGGCGGCGGAAGTGATCATGACGCAGCTGCATGCGGGCGGGAAGTTCGACCAGAACTCGTACAAGGTTTCGGGCGGCCTGCATGGCGTGGGCGTGTCGGTCGTGAACGCGTTGTCGGAATGGCTAGATCTGCGCATTTGGCGTGACGGGAAAGAGCATTTCGTGCGCTTCCGCCATGGCGATCCGGAGGCGCCGCTGAAGGTTGTCGGCGAAACGAAGGACAAGCGCGGGACGGAAGTAACGTTTCTGCCGTCAACGGGCACATTTACGAAGACCGAGTTCGACTTCGCGACGCTTGAGCACCGCTTGCGCGAGCTCGCGTTCTTGAACTCGGGCGTCACGATCAAGTTCGCGGACGCGCGTGGCGTGGAGCGGAAGGAAGTTACGCTGCATTACGACGGCGGCGTCGAAGCCTTCGTTCGCTATCTCGACCGGACGAAGACGCCGCTGATTTCGAAGCCGGTCACCTTCAAAACCGACAAGGACGGGATCACCGTCGAAGTTTCGATGTGGTGGAACGACAGCTACCACGAGAACATGCTGTGCTTCACGAACAACATCCCGCAGCGCGACGGCGGTACGCACTTGGCCGGCTTTCGCGGCGCTCTGACGCGTGTCGTCAACGGTTATGCGAACGAGAGCGGCATGGCGAAGAAAGAGAAGGTTGCGCTGACCGGCGACGACTGCCGCGAAGGGCTGACCTGCGTTCTATCGGTGAAGGTGCCGGACCCGAAGTTCTCATCGCAGACGAAGGACAAGCTCGTTTCGTCGGAAGTGCGGCCGGTCGTCGAGGGCGAGGTGAACACGCAGCTCGGCAACTGGTTCGAGGAGCATCCGAACGAGGCCAAGGCTGTCGTCGGCAAAGTTATCGAGGCGGCCGCGGCACGCGAAGCCGCGCGCAAGGCGCGCGAACTTACGCGCAAGAAGAGCGGCTTCGACGGCGGGCTGCCAGGCAAGCTTGCCGATTGCCAAGAGCGCGATCCCGCGAAGGCCGAAATCTTCATCGTCGAGGGTGACTCGGCCGGTGGGTCGGCGAAGCAGGGGCGTAACCGGTTAAACCAAGCTGTGCTGCCGTTGCGCGGCAAGATTTTGAACGTGGAGCGCGCACGGTTCGACAAGATGTTGTCGTCGGGCGAAATCGCAACGTTGATCACGGCGCTGGGAGCGGGAATCGGGCGCGAGGAGTTCGCGCCGGACAAGTTGCGCTATCACAAGATCATCATCATGACCGACGCCGACGTCGACGGCGCTCATATCCGCACGCTGTTGCTGACGTTCTTCTACCGGCAGATGCCGGAGTTGATCGAGCGGGGGTACCTCTACATCGCCCAGCCGCCGCTTTACAAAGTGACGCGCGGAAAGTCCGAGCGCTATCTGAAGGATCAGCGCGAGTTCGAAGTGTTCGTGATGGCCGAGGGCGTGCGCGATGCTGTCTTGCGGCTTGCGAACGGCGAGCAGATGGCGGGGCCGGATCTCGGCGCTATGGCGGAATTTGCGCGTACGGCGAAGGGCGCGGTTTCGAACCTCGCCTCAAAGTATCCAGCGTTCGCGGTCGAACAAGCGGCGATCGTCGGCGCGTTGAACGCCGATACGCTGTCCGATCCCGCGCGGGCGACCGAAGCGGCAAAGCTTGTCGCAGAGCGCCTCGATATGGTGGCGAACGAGATGGAGCAGGGTTGGACCGGCGAAGGCGGGCACAATGGCCTGGTATTGCGCCGGCGCGTGCGCGGTGTTGACGAGGAGGTCGTGCTCGACTCGGTGCTCGTCGCCTCGGCCGATGCGCGGCGCCTCGACAAGTGGTCGAAGGAACTGCACGCGGTTTACGGGCAGGCGGCGACGATCACGCGCGGCGACGACACGCGTCCCGTGCGCGGTCCGAGTGAGCTCGTCGATGCTATTTTGGCGTGGGGTCAGAAGGGGCTCACGCTGCAACGCTACAAGGGCCTTGGCGAGATGAACCCGGAGCAGCTTTGGGAGACGACGCTCGACGACAACGCGCGTTCGCTCCTACAGGTGCGCGTCAATCACGGCGACACCGCCGATGACATTTTCTCCAAGCTTATGGGCGATGTCGTCGATCCGCGGCGCGAGTTCATCCAAGAGAACGCCCTGGCCGTGGCAAATCTCGACGTCTGAACCTATGAAGCCGTAGCGTTGGTCGGCGTACGCTCGACGTTGGTGGCGTGCGTCGCTTAATGTTGCGCGCTCATCGTTCACGAGGATTGCCATGAAAGTCTCCGACGCGATTAATTCGCGGATCACGACGCGCGCGTTTTTGGACAAGCCGGTTTCGGGTGACGTGTTGCGCTCCATTTTGGAGACCGCAAAGCGCGCGCCGTCGGGCGGCAACCTTCAGCCTTGGCATGTGTGGGTGTTGGGCGGTGCGGAAATGGTTCGCTTCAAAGCGATCATCAAGGAGAAGATTGCCGTTAGTCCGCGCGGTGAAGGTACGGAATACCAAATCTATCCGCCGGAGCTGAAGGAGCCTTACAAGGCGCGGCGCTTTAGATGCGGCGAAGACATGTATGCGACGATCAACGTGCCGCGCGAGGACAAGTTCGGGCGGTTGTTGAATTTCGCGCGCAACTTCGAGTTCTTCGGTGCGCCCGCGGCCTACTTCTTTGCCATCGATCGTCAGATGCAGCAGGGGCAGTGGGCCGATCTCGGCATGTTCATGCAGTCGATCATGCTGCTCGCGCGCGAGCACGGGCTGCACACGTGTCCGCAAGAGGCTTGGGCGATTTGGCACAAGACCGCCGGCGAGTTCTTCTCGATCCCGCCGGAGTTGATGCTGTTTTGCGGCATGGGGATCGGGACCATGGACGTGGCGCACCCGATCAACACGCTGAAAACCGAGCGCGCGCCGCTCGGCGAATTTGCGACCTTCGTCGGCGTGTGAGGCGACTTACGACTTTGCTTGGGCTGCGGCCTTTGCAGCGGCCGTGTCGGCGATCGTGAGGCCTAGTTCCGTCGCGACGCGATCGATCATCAGGTTTTCCATGCGATCGAGTTGGCCGTCGATGAGGGCCACCTCCCACAGGTTCTTGACGATTTCCTTGCGCTCATCGAGCGAATAACCCTTACGGACCGCGTTCGTGAAGATCCAGTCGTCGTACGTGTTCGCTTGCCTGATCTCGGCCAGGGACAAGAGCGTGCGTGCTTCGTCGGCCGGTAGCTTCAGCGTTTCTCTGAGTAGGCGGACGACCGTACCCTGCTCGACCGGGTCGTAGTGGCCGTCGAGACGCGAGGCTTCAATCAGCAGCGCGGCTACGGCGACCTGTCCACGTTCGAACGGGTCGGGGTTGATCGCGTTGTTCTCAATACGCTTTTCGAGGTAGGCGACGATCTTGTCGAACATGGCGGTGTCATCCTGCGGGGCATGGGGGCTGGTGCCAAATTTGACACGTACGGGGCGAAAGGCAAAGGGCCGGAACTCGCGTTCCGGCCCTTCGATCTTGGACAATCGTCCAATGGTTAGTGCCAGTGGCCGCCCGGCTCCGGACCCGGGTAAGGCAGGCTCTTGCGCGGGAACAGCGTGTCGATGACGACGGCGATGCCGGGTAGAGCCGTTAGCGCCATGACCATGTTCGTGAAGAACATAAAGGTCAGCAGCAGGCCCATGTCGGCCTGGAACTTCAGCGGCGACCACGACCAGGTCGAAACGCCGAGCGCGAAGTTCAAGGCCGTGAAGAACACACCGTTGCCGGTCTCCAGGATCGTCTCACGGTACGAGTCGGTCACGCTGTTGCCTTGCGACAGGTGGTACTGCAGGCGGTTGTATATGTAGTACGCGTAATCGACACCGACACCGACCACGAGCACGATCACCGGCAGCGTCGAAACCTTCAACCCGATGTCTAGCTTCAGCATGAAGAAGTAGCCGAAGAACGTCGAGAACAAGAGCGGCAACATACATCCGACGGCGGCGCGCCAGTCGAAGTAGGTGATGTAGGTCAAGAACAGCACCATCGCGTAGACGATCAGCGTCGAGGGCTGTTCGTACAACTCGATCGTCTCGTTCACGGCCGCGGTTACGCCTGAGTTGCCCGAGGCGAGACGGATCGTGAAGGAGTCGGGTACACCGTCGAGCACGAACAGCGTCGCGTTCTTGAACTCAGGCTTGGCGATTAACGAGGCGAGATCGACCTTCGCCTTGCCGTCAGGTCCGGGCTTTACTTCGATCGTCCCCTCAGCACCTGCGACGGGTTTGCCGACGAGGCCCAGGTATTCGATCTTGTCCGGCGGCGGCTCGTAGCCTTTGACGTTGAAGACCTGCGCCTGGTCCTTGAGCTGATCAGGCGTGCTGTACGTCAAGCCTGCCGCTTGCTCGCGCGTGAGCGTCCAGCTGGACGTCGGCTTGGACGGTTCGCGACGCGGTTTGCCGTCGGCCAAGAACTCCGGGGGCATAACGCGGTCGCCGTTGTTGCGGCCGGCAGACAAGATCGGCGGGAAGCCGCGCTCTTTCATCCATTCTTTGACGGCATCTACGACGTGATGGATCGTCGTCGCCTTGCCGTCGGTCAAGAACACCTGCAACGGCAGCAACGTACAATCGACGTCGATCAACCCGGACGAAGACGGAATCGGTCCTACGGCCTGAACCAGGGCGTACTGGTTACGGGGCAGGGCCTTCCACTTCAGGTTACCTTCGTTCCAGCCTGCCGCGATTTGTTTTGCGGTGAACGGCGTACTTTGGACTTCGCGAACGCCATCGACGTTGCGCATGTACCAACTGAACTCGTTCAGATAGTTCATCGAGGCGTAGTTCACGCACGCTTGCGGCGGGGTTTCGACGACGATCGTAAAGAGATCGAGGCCGACAGAGAACTTCTTCGAGATCGTTTGCGCGTCGACGTTGTAGCGCGAGTCGGGCCGAAGTTCGGGCGAACCGGCGTGTAGGTCGCCGACGTGGCGATCTTTACTTGCCCAGACCGCGCCGGCAAACAGCGCGAGGAAGACGAACGTCAGCGGGAAAGCTACGGCCGGCGTGCCGAAGACGCCGAGCAGCTTCATGAAGCCCAAGCGCGATGCGCGCGCGCGTGTAATACGTTCGCGATAGCCCTCGTCATAGGTGAAGTAGGACGAGATCACCGGCAGCATGATCAGGTTCGAGATCAGTTTCAGGCCGGTACCGATCGAGGCGGTGACCGCGAGTTCCTGAATCTGCGGGATCGGGACGATGTAAAGTGCCGCGAAGCCGACGACGGCGGTGATGAGCGACAAGGAGCCCGGGATCAGCAGGCCGCGGAAGCTCGATCGGGCGGCTGCCTCCGGCGACGTGCCGTAACTTAGCTCCGACGTGATCATATTTAGCTGCTGGACACCGTGACTCGTGCCGATGGCAAAGACTAAGAACGGCACCAAGATCGCTAGAGGGTCGAGGCCGTAGCCCAGAACCGTTAGCAGGCCGAACTGCCATACGACGGTGGTCAGCGAGCAGCCAACGGTCAGCCAGGTGAGCGGCCAATTTCGACAATAGAAGTAGACTGCGAAAACCGTGAGAAGGAACGCGCCACCGAAGAAGAATGGCGTCGCCTCAAGGCCGCCTTTGGCGATGTCGGAAATGCTCTTGGCAAAGCCAATGATGCGGATCTTGAGATCGCCCTTCTCGAACTTTTGTCGGATTTTCTGTTCGAGCTGCGTGCCAAGGTCGATGTAGTCGAGTTTCTTTTGGGTTCCCGGATCGTATTCGAGGAGTTCGGCGACGACGAGCGAGGCCGTAAAATCGTTCGACACAAGGCGGCCGACCAGGTTGCCCTTCAAGACGTCGTTCTTAAGCTGCTTGATCGCGACGCCTTCCATTTCCTCGGGCGTGATCTTGCCCGGGATCACGTCGCGCGCAGAAATGCCGTCTTCGGTGATTTCCAGGATGCGCGTGTTGGGCGTCCAGAGGCTCGTCACGGTGCGGCGGTCGACGCCCGGCAGGTAGAAGATGTCTTGGGTAACGTCGTTCAGCGTCTGCAGGAACTGCTTGTTCCAGATATCGCCCTTCGTGTTTTCGACGACGATGATGACCCGGTTCGCGCCGAACAGGCGGTCTTGATATTCCAGGAACGTTTCAATGTACGGGTGGCCGACCGGCAAGCCCTTGTAGAAGCCCGCGTCCATACGCAACTTCGTGGCTTCGTATCCCAGCACGACCGTCGTGATCGCGATGAGCGCCAGGACGAGCACACGTCCGCGGAAGAAGATCGTTTCAAGAAACCGGATCATTGGACTCGTTTACTCCCATTCGCACGTGCCGCCGGCCGTACGTTTTCTTTGCCTCAATAGCGAACGCTCGATCCCGCACGCTGTGCAGGCTCGCTCGAAATTCGATTGTCGTGAATCGGCCGGATCGTGGCCGGTGCTAGGGTGTTCTCAGGCGCAATTCGACCACACACTGTAGCGTCCCTTCCCCCCGCGAGAGCGCCTGCGGTTCCGCGCGCTCCCCAGCGCATCGGTGCCGCATTTGGCTGGCCACCCGTGATGGGCAGCTTCTCCCTTTGGAATTGCTCTAACACAATCATGAGATTGCGCGAACCTGGCAGGTTGAGCTTGAATCATTACCCGGCCCCGGTGTGGAGCCAGCGCCGCACTGCCAAAGTCCCTATGCCCCGCCGTTCTATCTATGGTTGCGCGCAAGATAATGGGCGCGCCCTTAAGGTGACTCTAACGGTCCAGGCGCTAACCGATTGGTGACGAAGGCGTCAGCTTAAAGTTGACGTTCCCGTCATTTTCAAGTCTAATTGCCCCCTGGCGACCAATTTCGAGGAGTGCTCCGTCCATGACCGCGCTGCAGATTACGAAGGACAACGCGTACGACGCGCTCGATCCGAAGGACTTTCCCGCGATGATGGAGGTCGACCGGTACAACGCGCGCTCGACCGCGTTCGACAAGATCATCTCGGCGACCCATGACCATTTCTGGGATCCGCTCGACAAGAAATACATCGACTTCTCCGAGCCGTTCGATATCGAGAACGAGCAAATCCTTCCGGACGAGTTCTTCCCGATCTTTCAGACGAAGTTCGGTGAGCAGCTGACGCGTCAACAGAAGATTAAGTTTTCGAACGAATCGGCACGCTGGATTTTGTCGTCGATTTTGCACGGCGAGCAGGGCGCCCTGTCGCTGTCGGCTTCGCTCTGCCACATCCTGCGCGATCCGGGTGCACAGGAATACGCCGCGAACCAGACGCGCGAAGAGGCGCGTCATGTGACGGGTTTCTCGCGCTACATCCAAGCGCGTTGGGGCAAGCCGCTTCCGGTCGGTGCGACGCTCGGAACGCTGCTCACCGAACTCGTTTTGGCGCCTGAGGTTTACAAGAAAATCGTCGGCATGCAGATGCTGGTCGAGGGCCTTGCGATGGGTGCGTTTGCGACGCTCTATACGCGCTCGCGCGATCCATTGCTTGTGCGGCTCTGCCAGCTCGTGATGACGGACGAGGCGTTTCACCACAAGTTCGGCAAGATCTGGGCCGATCGCACGATCCCGAAGCTGTCGCCGGAAGAGCAGAACATCGTCGAAGATTGGGCGGCGAGCTGCTTCCAGACGCTGCTATTCAACCTGATCAATCCGGAGCAGATGAAGTCGGTTTACGCGCTCGTCGGCATCGATTGGCAGGAAGCGCACAAGTCGTTGATGGAAGCGATCACGGACGAACACCGCCGCGAACGTATGCGCGAAGGCACGGACATTTTCCGCGTGCTGATCAAGACGTTGCTCAAGGCCGGCATCATAACGGACCGCACGAAGTCGTTCTATGCGATGTATGTCGACATGGAAGAGCTCAAAGCCGAGGGCGACCAGATGATCGGCGACGCGATCGCCGAGGAAGGCATCAAATACCTTCAGACCATTAATTTTGGCGCGAAAAACAAGGGTTCCGTGTTGCTCGCGGCCGAGTAATCTCCACATTGCAGTTGCATTTGAAGGGCGGTCCATGCGGCCGCCCTTTTGCTTTTCTGCTAAGTGTTGGCGATGAGTATTGATGCCTCCGGTGTGTTCGGACTGACCAGCGACGTCGCGCGCGGGGTGAGCCGGATGCTGCTTGATCGCGGGTATTCGCCGTTGCTCGAGTTCACGTTACCCAACGGACGGCGGCTGGACGTGGCGGCGATTTCCGACGTGGGCGACGTTGCCGCCGTTGAGATTAAGGTGAGCCTCGCCGACTTCCGCGCAGACGGGAAGTGGCCGGAATACCTTGAGTATTGCGACCGCTACTATTTTGCGGTGCCGGATGGGTTTCCGCATGAGCTCTTGCCGGATGCGCACGGGCTTATCGTGGCGGACAGATTCGGCGGCGCGATCGTCCGCGAAGCGCCGCATTCACCAATAACGGCGGCGCGCCGAAAATCGTTACTGATCCGCTTCGGGCGAACGGCGGCGGAGCGTTTTGCCAGGGCAAGCGATCCGTTTGCACCTTAACAACGGCAAGTCGTTGATCCGCCCCCAAGGGCATGGTCAACATCAGGACGATGATCGATCGCAGCGCCCTTCAAAAGCATATCGAGCGCATGGCGGGGATGAAGCTCCTCGTCATCGGCGACGTGATGCTTGATCATTTCATCTATGGGTCGGTCGAGCGGATTTCGCCCGAAGCGCCGATCCCCGTGCTCAAAATCGAGCGTGAGGCGCGGATGTTGGGCGGCGCCGGCAACGTTGCGCGCAATGCGACGGCGCTCGGTGCGTGGGTTTCGCTGATCGCGACGGTGGGCGACGACGAAGCCGGGCGCGCGGTGGTGCAGCTGGTGGGCGCTGAGGATCAGCTTAGCGGGAACCTGGTCGTGCTGCCGGGGCGGCCGACGACGGTAAAGACAAGGTTCGTTGCGCAGGGGCAGCAGCTGCTGCGGTCCGACCACGAAGATGGCGCGGCGATCGCCGCCGATTTCGAGCGGCGCGTGCTGGAGGCAATCGACGGCGAAGTGCGCGAGGCCGACGCGGTCGTCATATCGGACTACGCGAAGGGCACGGTTAGCGGGACCGTTGCACAGCGCGCGGTCGCTGCGGCGCGGGCGGCGGGAAAGCCCGTCATTGTCGACACGAAAACCCCTGATATACAGGCATTTCGCGGTGCGGATTTGCTGACGCCCAATGCGCGCGAACTCTCGGGGCTGACGGGGTTGCCAGTGCAAAGCAACACCGACGTCGAGGCTGCGTCCGCGAAGTTGATTGGCGACCTTCACCTCGGCGGTGTCGTGGTCACGCGCGCCGAGCGCGGGATGAGCGTGGTCGAGCGTGGCGGCCGCGCGCAGCATTTGGCCGCCGAGGCGCGCGAGGTGTTCGACGTGTCGGGTGCCGGGGATACGGTGCTGGCAACGCTCGCGCTCGCGCTTGGAGCGGGAGCGCCGCTTGGCGAGGCGGCGATGCTCGCGAATGTTGCGGCGGGAATTGTAGTGGGTAAGAGCGGAACGGCGGTCGTCAGGGCCGATGAGCTGTTGCGCGTTTTGCGGACGTCGGAACTCGCAAGCACGCACGACAAGATCATGTCGCTCGACCAGATCGTGAAGCGTACCGCGGATTGGCGGGCGGCGGGGCTTTCCGTCGGCTTTGCGAACGGGTGTTTCGATCTCTTGCATCCGGGTCATATCGCTCTGCTCGCGCAGGCGCGGGCGCATTGCGACAGGTTGATCGTGGGGCTGAACACCGACGCCTCAGTGCGTAAGCTGAAGGGTGAAGGGCGGCCGGTGAACGGCGAGACGGCGCGCGCGGTGGTGCTTGCGGCGCTGGAGACGGTCGATGCCGTTGTGATGTTCGCCGAAGATACGCCGATTCAACTGATCGAGGCGGTTCGACCAAATCTGTTGGTCAAGGGTGCCGACTACACGCTCGACAAGGTCGTCGGCGCGGATGTCGTGGCGGCTTATGGCGGGAAGGTGCTGCTGATCGATCTCGTGCCCGGGCAAAGTACGACAGGCACGATCTCCCGGATGGCGCGCTGAATTATTTCGGCGAGCGCTTCGCCAAAATGCGCTGCAGCGTGCGTCGATGCATGTTCAGCCGGCGCGCCGTTTCCGAAACGTTTTGGCCGCAGAGTTCATAGACGCGCTGGATGTGCTCCCAACGCACGCGGTCGGCGGACATTGGGTTTTCCGGTGGGGCCGGCTTTGCGTTCGGACGAGCGAGCAGTGCGTTTGCGACATCGTCGGCATCGGCTGGCTTCGACAAATAGTCGATCGCGCCGTGCTTCACGGCGGTGACGGCGGTTGCGATGTTGCCGTAGCCGGTGAGCATTACGACCCGCGCATCGGGACGTGCCTGGTGCAGGACTTCGATCACGTCGAGGCCGTTGCCGGATTGACCGAGACGAAGATCGACCACTGCGAACGCCGGCGGCGTCTTGCGTGCGAGCGAGATGGCTTCTTCCGCGGTTTCGGCAGCCGTCACCAAGAACCCGCGCGCTTCCATAGCGCGCGCGAGGCGCTGGCGAAACGGCGCGTCGTCATCGACGATCAGGAGCGTTTTGTCCGGCAGTCCTTCGGCGGATAGGGCCACGGAATTCCCCTCAGAGCTTGGCTGGCGGCGAATATAGGGGGGCGCGCGGTTCGAGGCCAGCGCGGTCTTCGCGCTTATCCTCTTGAAGTTGCAGGCGTCTCAAGGCTCTTGCGCGGGAAGTCGACGCGCACCAAGGCGCCCGCCTTCGGTCGGTTGCCGAAGTTAACGGTGCCGCCGATGCGTTCGATGAGCGTTTTGGCGATGAAGAAGCCGAGCCCCATGCCCGAATGGCCGTCGGCGTGCGCATTGCCGGTCGACTCGCGTTCCGGATCGACGCCGGCGCGCGAGGTCACATAAGGCTCGCCCAGCCTTGCCAGGATCACGGGGTCGAAGCCCGCGCCGTCGTCGGCGATCGTCATGTGGACGGTGTCGCCATCCCATGTAGCCTCGATGTCGACGCGGTTTTCCGCGAAGTCGACGGCGTTTTCGATGAAGTTGCCGAGGCCGTGCACTATCTCCGGCGTGCGGCGAACGGTGAGCGTGCCGGTGCCGGTCGTCGTGATGTTGATGTCGATGCCGAAGCCACGGTGAGGCTCGGCGATTTCGTCGATCAGGGCGGGCAGGGGCAAACGCTTGGCGATCGTGTCTTCGTCGGTGTCCTGTTGCGAAAGCTTCGACAGGATCTCCCTGCAGCGTTCGGCTTGGCTGCGCAGCAAGCGCACGTCCTCAAGCCATTCGCTGTCTTTCGGCATGCCGCGTTCGAGTTCGCGGGCGACGACGGCAATGGTTCCTAAGGGCGTTCCGAGTTCGTGCGCTGTCGCGGCGGCGAGCGCACCGAGGTCGGAGAGGCGTTGTTCGCGGGTCAGCGCTGCTTGCGTGGCGGCGAGCGCTGTCTGCATCCGCCTGTTTTCGTCGGCGGTGAGCCATGCGTAGATCAGGCAGAAACCGATGCTGAGCGTTAGCGAGATCCAGGTGCCCACAACGTAGAACGGCGGGAGTTCCAGCGGCGTTTTCGGGTCCCACGGCAATGGCCAATGGAACACCGAGATAAACGAGATGCTGCCGAAGGCGAGCAGTGCCAGCATCAGCGTGGCGCCCAGGCTCAAGTTGCCGGCTGAGATTACGATTGGCGCGAGGTAGAGCAATGTGAACGGGTTTTCGATGCCGCCTGTGAGCGCGAGCATCGAGGTCAGTTGCAATATGTCGAACGCCAATTGGGCGGCGGCTTCGCGCTCGCTCATCACGTGGACGCCGCGGTGGCGAAAGAACAGTACGGCGTTCAGGCCCAAGGTCGCGGCGATCACCATCAGGCATTGCCCGATCGGCATCTGATATCTCAGGCCGAAGAAGACGATGACGATCGCGACCAGCTGACCGATGAGCCCGAGCGTGCGCACGATGAGGAGCGTGCGCATGCGGAGATTGGAACTGGCGGCGGTTCCGTCAGCCGAAAAAAGACCGACGGGAAAGAACGAAATTTCTGCGCCGGGTTTCGTGCCCTGCGCCAGAGCGGTTTGTCCGAGAGCAGCTATTTTGAGGCCGCCTTCTTGGTTTTGAACAATGCTTCAGCGTCCTTCCATCCTGCGCGCGCGACGATGTCGAGAGCCGTCGCGCCGGATGCGTCGGTTTCATCGGCGTTCGCGCCGCGCTCCAACAAAAGCTTGATGACGTCGTTCTGGTGCGCGCGTGCCGCCTTGATCAGAGCGGTCTCGCGAAGCGCGCCGGTCTGGTCGATGTTGGCTTTGTGGTCCAGCAGGTAGGTGACGATTTCGAGGTCGCCGTTCGAAGCGGCGAGCGTCAGCGGCGACGTCTCATCTTTCTTGGACCGGTCGTCGGGGCGGGCGCCGTTCTCGACCAACAGCTTAACGATCTCGAGATTGCGCTCAGCGACTGCGAGCACGATGACCGGTGTGCCGTCGGCGGCACGTGAATGGACCGATGCTCCGTCGATGATGGCCGTCTTCGTCGCGTCGAGCGAACCTTGGCGGATCGCCTCGACAATCGGCAGGTCGTTAAAGAAGTCGAGCTTCGCGTGCGCTGGTGCAGCGACCATCAGCGCACCGGTCATTGCCAACGCGAGGCCGAGAGCTGCTTTGAAACGCATGGGACCGCACCAAATTTGCAATTGAATACTACCAGGCTTCGCGTGGAATTGCATAGGCCAGCTCAAGGGTTTAGCGGGCATTAATCGCTCATCAAGTAAAGGGGATCACGTCAGATAGGAAGGATTGCGGCGGTTCATGAGCAAGGGTGGCAAACGGCGTTCGCGCCCAAGCTCTTCCGGCCGCCGCGCGCGTGCAGAGGATCCACCTGAGACGGGCGGGGGCCCGCCGCGCGGCTGGCGCGTCCTTTATCTGCTTTCGATCGCCTGTATTTGGTGCGGGCTCGGTATCGCAGCCGTACTTGCCTTTTTCGCAGCAGACTTGCCTTCGACCGAGGGACTTTGGCGGCAGGAGCGAACGCATGCGGTGACTCTGCTCGACGTGAACGGGCGGGTGATTGCGCGGCGCGGCATTGATTCAGGCTTGCCGGTGACACTCAACGACCTGCCGGCGTTCGTGCCGCAAGCGGTGATCGCCAGTGAGGATCGGCGGTTCTATTCGCATTTCGGATTGGACTTCTTGGGCTTGGGCCGTGCGGCTTGGGTCAACCTGAACGCGGGGCGCGTGATCCAAGGCGGATCGACGATCACACAGCAGCTGGCGAAGAACCTGTTCTTGAAGCCTGAGCGTACGTTTGGCCGCAAGATTCAAGAGGCGCTGCTTGCGGTTTATTTAGAGATGTCGTTCTCGAAGGACGAGATTCTCGCGATCTATCTCAACCGGGTCTATTTCGGCGCCGGTGCTTACGGGATCGATGCTGCGGCACGGCGATACTTCAACAAGCCGGCGTCGCGGCTGACGTTGGTTGAAGGTGCGATCCTTGCGGGGCTTTTGAAGGCGCCGACGCGCTATTCGCCTGTGAACGGTATCGAGCTTGCGCAAGAGCGTGCCAGCTTTGTGTTGCAGGCGATGGTCGAGACCAGTGTCATTACCCGTCAGCAACGCGAAGAAGCGTTGCGCACGCGACCGAAGCTTGCGACCAGCGCGGAGACCCAAGGCAACCAGTACTTCGTCGACTGGGTGATGGAGCGTCTGCCGGGACTCGTTGGCCGGCCGAAAGTCGATCTTGTCGTGCAGACGACGCTCGATCTCGAGTTACAGCGCTTGGCGGAAGATTCCGTGCTGAAGACGTTGCGCGCAAAGGCCAGGCCGAATGTCCAAGGTGCGCTGATTGCGATGACCACGGATGGCGCCGTCAAGGCGATGGTCGGCGGGCGGTCTTACGTGAGTTCAGAGTTTAATCGGGCCACGCAGGCAAAGCGCCAGCCGGGATCGGCCTTTAAGCCGTTTGTTTTCCTCGCCGCGCTCGAGGCGGGCAAGACACCCGCAACGAAGGTCGTCGACGCCGAGGTGACGTATCGTGGTTGGACGCCAGCGAACTTCTCGCACAAGCATGAGGGCGAGATGACGATGGCCGAGGCGTTGGCTAAGTCCGTCAATACGGTCGCGGTCAAACTGTGCCTTGAGGTTGGGCCGGAGACCGTTGCACGGGCGGCGCGAC
>JANLXP010000938.1:0-3662 GCA_031365165.1 Alphaproteobacteria bacterium | reverse complement strand
CGGCCGAAGTCGACCAAGTCGACGTGCCGGGGTCCGAGGGCGACTTTGGCGTGCTGGTAGGACATGCGCCGGTGATGACGACGCTGCGGCCCGGCGTGCTCGCGATCGTGAATGCAGGCAAGGCGGCGGAGAAGTTCTTCGTCCGCGGCGGCTTTGCCGAAGTAACACTGCAAGGCCTAACCGTACTCGCCGAAGAGGCGATGCCGCTGGCCGAGCTTGATGGGGCCACCCTCGATCAGCGCATCAAGAATGCCGAGGAAGACGTCGCAGATGCGAAGGACGCCGCCATCCGGGACCGCGCTCAAACGACGCTGAACCAACTACGAGAATTGCGCGGCGCTTTAGGCTAACCGATTGAATTCTCTGTGACGGGCGCCATTGGCGGCAGGCGGCAGTTTTTGCTAGTGTCCGCGCAAAATTGGAACCAAGAGCCCGGCGAAGGGGTTCAACCGGTAAGTGGATTGGGAGCTTAGCGTCACATGCGCGATCACTGGACGCTGGACACCATTGATTGGTCCAAGTTCGACCGCACGAAGCTGCGGCCAGAACTCGTGCGCCTGATCAAAGCCGGCTCGCTCGTCGAATACAACGCCAAGGACTACGTCGAGTACCTGCGCGTCGTCTTCAAGAACGAACCTGAGATGATGGCCGTTCTGGAGCGTTGGGGGACCGAGGAAGTGCAGCACGGCTCCGCGCTCGCGAAGTGGGCCGAACTTGCCGACCCGACGTTCAATTTCGACGTGGCTTTCGCGCGCTTCCGCAAAGGCTACCGCCCCGAACACTTCATCAACGCCGACGGCTCCGTCCGCGGCAGCCGCACCGGTGAACTCATCGCGCGTTGCGTCGTCGAATGCGGCACGTCGTCGAGCTACACGGCGCTCCGCGACGCGGTCGAAGAACCCGTGCTGAAGCAAGTGGCAGGCCTCATCGCCGCCGATGAGTTCGCGCACTACCGCTTATTCTACGATCTCATGAACCGTCAGCCGGAACGCAAACCGGGCTTCTGGCGCAGGCTCTATATCGCAGCCACCCGCGTGTCGGAATCGACCGACGACGAACTTGCCTACGCGTACTACAGCGCGAACTTCCCCGAAGGCGCGCCGTACGATCGCAAGGCCTGCAACGCGGCCTACCAATCGACCATGATGCTGCTCTACCGCCGTCCGCACATCGACAGCGCGATCGGTATGGTGGGCAAGGCGATCGGCATGCATCCGGGATCGCCATGGTTGAAGTGGACCTCCGGCGCGCTCTGGAATTTCATCTCCTGGCGCTGGACGAAACCGCAGGCGGTCTAAGCGTCGGAATCCGCATGCAAGCTGTGCAGCACCCGGTGAAACACGGGCGCGAGCACGATGCCGGACACCGCGACGAGCAACAGCCCCGCGTAAAGCGCATAGAGCCCCGCAAAGATCTTCGCATCGTCACTGTCGAGAGGCGAGACCGGCCCCATGCCGCCAAGGATCATCGACGCGTTCAAGAACGCATCCACCGGCGTCAAATGCGCGAAGTACATGTAGCCCACGATCCCGCCGACCAGCGACACGCCGACAAACACGCCCCCGACAATGACCGCGCGCAAGACGCGTCCAAAGAAGACCGCTGGGCTCGCAAGCTTCTCGTGACGCCGTTCGAAACGAAACATCTGCGCTGATCCTTAAAGTTGCCGCCGGTGCACTGTGAAGAAACTGTCATTCCGGGACAAGGCGATCGCTGCTAATCTCGTCACCTGCCGCTCCAACAAGGGAATGCTCCAACATGTCCACGCTTGCCAAACTCGGTTTCATCGCCTCGCTTGCGCTGATCGCGGCACTCCCCGCGTCCGCAAACATGGCCCCGCCTGAACCCGCCGCAGCACCCGCAGACCCGGCCGCCGCGCCGGCCGATCCCGCAGCCGCTCCCACCGATCCGGCAGCTGCACCGGCAGATCCGGCCGCACCGACCGACGCTGCGCCACCCACCGACGCGGCACCGACGGACGCCGCGCCCGTCGACACCACCGCTGCTGACGCGCCTGCGGACGCAACGGCGGAGGCCCCGGCAAGCGGCGGCATGAGCGGCGGTTTGATCGCAGCCATCGTCGGCGGCGTCGTCGTACTCGGCGGCGCGGCCTACTGGTTCATGAATCGCAAAGCTTGAAGCACACCACGCGGCGTCGGCTGCGAGCGTAGCCGACGCCAAGTTGTCTCACCCCCGCCCCTCGCGTTCCGGTCCATTTTCCGGCGCATGGGGCGGGCGGCCAACGCGAGAAGCGTCATCCGAGCGCAGTGCAATTCGCTCCGACTTCGCTCAAGGTCCACGGCTGTGGTCGACCCAACAAAGGAACCTCGAATCAAATGTCCACGCTTTCGAAGATTGCATTAGTTTCATCTTTGGCCCTGATCGCTGCGATGCCGGTTTCGGCTGCTGATCCGGCGCCGGCCGCAGCGGCTCCGGCCGCTGCTGCAACGCCCGCTCCCGCCGACGCAACGGCGCCTGCAACGACACCGGCGGCCGACCCCGCCGCTGCTCCGGCCGATCCGGCCGCAGCGACCGACGCTGCCCCTGGCGCGGCGACGGACGCGGCTCCGGCAACCGACCCGGCTGCAGCGCCTGCGGAAGCAGCGACTGACGCAGCTGCTGCGGCGACCAACGCTGCCGATGCAGCAACGACGGCGGCCGATGCCGCAACGGACGCAGCTTCGGCCGCGACCGACGCTGCAGCGACCGCGACGGACGCAGCGGCTCCCGCTTCTGAAGGCGGCATGGGCACCGGCACGATCGTTGCGATCGTTGCAGCCCTCGCAGCAGCAGTCGGCGGCGGCTACTGGTTCATGAACCGCAAATAAGCGGCTTCACGAACTTTCAAGTTCGAGGCGCAGGTGGGAAACCACCTGCGCTTTTTCTTTTACTGTCCGGGCTTTCTGAACGGTGCCGGATCGGGGATCGGCACCCGGTACGGCGGCCGCCGCTCGAACGCCCGCGGCTTCACCGGTATGAAGCGCGGCGGCACGCGGCATCCCCAACTCGCCGCCAACAGATGGTTGCCGCCAAGATAGCGCGGCAATTGCGGGTAAGGGCACACCGGCCGTTGGAAGATCGGATCGGGCTCCGTATCGGCGGCATCCAGATCGAAGTGAGTGCCGATCAGTCGCATCGGCACCCGGCCGTCCTCGACCCACTTTTCGAGCGCGACCAAAAAATCGTGGTCGGCATCGACACCCAAGTGATGGACGGTGTCGCCGAACAACGCGTTGATGCCGCGACCCAAGACGCAGTGCGAAAACCCCGGCACCATGAACAGCCGATAGTAGCCGTCGACCGGCGAACCAGGCCGCAAGCCCGGCATCGTCGCATGCACGCTCGCCCAATAATCGATCGAGTTCCCCGGCGCTACGGCCGCGTCGTCGAACCCGTGATAGACGATGAGCTTGCCCCCGTGATCGTGGAACACGCTGAGATCGGGATTGGTCGCGTTCAGATGCAGGGCCAGCGCGCCGTCAATCGTGCCCATCGCCGTGGGCACCGGCACCGTTCGCGCATCGTGCGCCGAAAGGCCGTGCGGGAAATGCTGGAAGAACCCTTTCGCGAAGAAGAGTTGCGTGCTCTCGGGCGGCACAAAGCCGGGGCCGATGATCCAAAACGGCCAGTTGGCGCCATAGGCCTCAGACCCGCGCTCAAGC
>JANLXP010000905.1:0-3293 GCA_031365165.1 Alphaproteobacteria bacterium | reverse complement strand
CGGGCCGCTTGCGGATGCTTCTAATGCCGCAATCCTCGCTCACTTCCGTCCGGTGGTGATTTTCTCAGCGAGTTCTTGCATCTCGGCGATCGACTCCTTGGCGCGGTCTTGCATGATCTTGAACGCGTCGCTGTTCGCGTCGATCGCGAGCTCGGCGAGTTCCTTCATGTGCTTGAGCGCGCGGCCGACGGTTTTTTCCACGAGTTCGGTTTGCTTCTTCGGCAGGTCCTTGCCGTCGTTCGCTTTCATCAGGTCGCCGACGGATTCCTGAATCGCTTGCATCGATTCAGCCATGATCTCGCCTTGGCGGCGCATCATGTTTTGATAGCCCTGTGCTGCCTTTTGGTTCGCTTTGACGAGCGCTTCGAAGTTTTTCTTCTGGCTTTCCATCAAAGCATTGTTGTCGATGCCGGGCACGGAAAAGCGGTCCCAAAAGCCCTGATCGAAGTTCGGCCATTTGAAATCGAATTCGGGGAACGGGCTCTTGTTTGCCATGGGTCTTGTCTCCTTTGGGGAGGGGAAGATGAGCCCGGGCGGGAGCCCGCGTCAATCGGCGTCCGCCGGTTCCTCTGCGCGCACGTTTTGCAGGCGCTCGGTCCATTCTTCGATGAGGCGCAAGCGGCGGTCGACATGCGCCATCGTCTTGGCCAAGTCCTCGCCGTCTTCGAGCCAGATGGCGAGCGTTTCGGCGAGCAGGACACCGATGCCGCGGGTGATGAGGAACCCTTGCCAGCCGGTGGTGGACAGGCCCGCGCTGTCGGCGATCCAGAACGCACTGCGGACGGTCGCCGGCAGAACGTCGAAGATCGCGCCAGGATCGCCCTTCGTGTCGGCGTGGATGACCGCGATCGCCGGTTTCAGCGGCGTCATGGACTCGAAGCAGCCGATGATCGCGTCAAATGCGCGGTCGCGCGGCGGGATGTTTTCGTCGGGCTCGATTGCGCGTTCCAGCGCCGCAATATCGACGCGCTTGGCGATCAGCTGCAGTAGCGCGCGCTTGTCGGGGCAGAGTTCATAGAGCGTCGCCGGCGGAATTTTTGCTTTGCGCGCGAGCGCGGTCAGGGAAAGCGTCTTCCAGCCACCTTTTTCGATGGCGGCGAGGGCTGCCGTGACGAGCTTTTCTTCTGGGGAAAGTTTGGTCGTCATGGCCGCAGTTTAGGTCCGCTAGCGGGTTTTGGCGAGTTCGAAGCCTCGCGCATTCGCGGCGGCGATTGCTTCGGCCAACAGGCGCTCGAAGCGGGCGTCGGCCATGAGCACCTTGAGGGCCGCTTCTGTCGTGCCGCCGGGGCTGGTGACAGAGCGTCGCAAGTCGGCGGGGGAAGTCGGGTTGCTCGCGAGCAGCGCGCCGGCCCCTTCGATCGTTTTGCGCGCGAGGATCGCCGCGACCGCGGGCGACAAGCCGATACGTTCACCGGCTGCGACCATCGCTTCAGCGAGCAGGAAGACGTAGGCGGGGCCGGACCCCGACACGGCCGTCACCGCGTTCAGCAGTTCTTCGCCGTCCAACCAGACAAGATCGCCGACGGCCGTCAGCAAGCGGTCAGCGAGTTTGCGTTGTGCGGCCGTTGTCGAAGGTGTTGCGTAGGCGGCGGTGATGCCTTTGCCGATCGAGGCGGGGAGGTTGGGCATCGCGCGCACGATTGCTTTCGAACCGCCGAGCCAAAGGGTCAAGCTCTCGATCTGCGTGCCGGCGGCGATCGAGATGACGACTGCATTGCGTGCAGCCTTCGCAAAGGCGGGTGCAGTTTGCGACATCATCTGCGGCTTTACGGCGAGGACAATTGCATCTGGGTTCGTGCCGGCCATGAGGTCCGCGTCGATGCCCGTTTTTGCGCCCGACTTACGGTAGGTGCGCGCGTCGGCCTGCTTGAGCGCGGGGTCGATCAGCAACAAACGCGGACCCAGCCCGGCAGCGATGAGGCCACGGGCGATTGCGCCACCCATGTGGCCAACGCCGACGATGACGATGGGCCGGCCGGACGAGGGGGCCAGCTTCGGTTTTGGAGTTAGGCGTTTCCCTGGCACTGATAGACTACCGCAGCGGCTGCTTCAGCGGCGGACTTACCGGCCCAGATGACGAATTGAAAGGCCGAATAATAGCGATCGCAGGCTTCCAGCGCGGCGTCGATCAGGCCTTCGCACTGTTCCGGTACGGCCATGGCGCCGCGAAGCAGCAGGCCGTGGCGGAAGATAACCTGGCCGCTGTCGGGCCACATTTCGAAGTGGCCGAGCCAAAGCTGCTCGTTGATGATGTTGATCAGCCCGGCGACTTCCGGACGCTTTTGCTTGGGCACTTTGACTTCAAGCTGGGCGCAAAGCTGCAGCGTTTCGACATCGTGGCGCCAACTGAACGAAAGATGGTGATCCTCGCTCTGGCCCGGGAACGAGAGGTGCATTTCGTCCTCACCCGCTCGATCGAACAGCCATTCGTTCTGAACCGCAATTTGCTCCATCAAGTCGAGCGGATTGCCTTGAGTCACTTCGGTATGAGTCTGCAGTGAGCTCATCTCTTGGTTCCAACCTCATCTCGGCCCCAGAGTCAGCCCGCCGCCGGAGGGTACCGGCGGCGGGATGGCATTTGAGGGCAATTAGCAAGGGTACGCAGGAAGGTAGTCCATACAGTATTGCTTAGTACAGAACATGTTGATACATCAGCTGGAACAGGATTAGTTCATTGTGCCCCTGGATGCGGACCTGAAGATTTTGAGGTTGGTAAACAAAATAATATTCCTGGATTCAACTATATTGACGAGCAAGGCGTTTATCCGGTAGAGGCAGGACGATTTGCTGGCCTAACAGCTAAAGATGATGATAAATTATTTATTGATATTTTAAGAGAAAAAAATGCTTTAATAGAAACAGCTTATGTGGATCACGAATATGCACATTGTGACAGATGTCATAATCCAATAGTATTCAGATTGACAGAGCAATGGTTTTTCAAGGTTGAAGATTTAAGAGATAGAATGTTAGAATTAAATCAGAATATTCATTGGGTTCCAGAAGAGGCTAAGAATGGATTTAATAGTTGGCTTAAAAATATTCGTGATAATGGAATAACTAGACAAAGATTCTGGGGATCTCCAGTACCAATATGGATTTGTGGAAATAAGAATTGTAATAAGTATGAAGTAATTGGATCAATCGATGAATTAAGAGAAAAAGCTATAACACCTATACCAGACAATCTTCATAAGCCATGGATTGATTTTGTAAAATTAAAATGTTCATGCGGTCATGAAATGTTAAGAACTCCAGATGTACTAGATGTTTGGATTGACGCAGGAACAGCA
>JANLXP010000802.1:0-2076 GCA_031365165.1 Alphaproteobacteria bacterium | reverse complement strand
CGCGGGCCTTGTCATCGACGCCTAGGGCGATGCGGTTCGAATAGCGGAAGTCGAATTCGTTCAGGTAGCGCTGCAAATGCTGTTCGCCACAGTGCTGGTACGTGCCGACCATGCCGCGCTTGAAGATCGAGAACACACCTTCGACGGTGTTGGTGTGCACGTCGCCGCGTACGTATTCCTTAGCGCTGTGGTCGACGCTTTCGTGCTTGGCAACCGGGCTGCCCTTGTACATCTGAGCGCCGTCCGTGTGCAGCGTGCTCTTGGGGTCAACGTGGTCCTGAATGAGGCCCTTAATCTCATGGCCCTTGGGCGTCCCGCCGAGCTTGAACGAGCGCATTTTGCCGCCACGCTCAACAAGGCTCAGGATTGCAATCTTGTGCGACGGGCCACCGCTGCCAGGATGCTTGCGAACGCCAGAGCGCGTGCCGATGAACGTCTCGTCGGCTTCGATGATCTTGCCTTCGCCACCGATGGGCGGCGCGCCAGCCGCAGGGGCCATAGCAGCGCGCACGCGGTGCGACATGAACCAGGCCGTCTTGTAGGACACGCCAAGCATGCGGCTCAGTTGGTGCGAGCTAATGCCTTTCTTCGACGAGCAGAGCAGGTGAGTAGCGTAGAGCCAGGTGTGCAGCGGCACGTGCGAGCGCTCAAAGACGGTGCCGACCGTGACGGAGAATTGCTTGCGGCACGAATTGCAGAACAACAAACCCTTGCGGCCACCTTTGATGCGCGATGCGCCTTCAACAACGCCGCAGTGCGGGCACACGGGGCCATCCGGCCACTGAATCGATTCCAGGTGCTTGCGGGCGGCATCTTCGTTGCGGAAACGAGCGGGCAATTCGGCGGGCATGGTCTAACTCCTTGAGTCAGATACATAAGCACCGGATTTGCATGTGTCAAGTATACAATCGCGTGCTCATTGCCCATAATACATATTATGCGATAAAGATACACACGGAATGGCGGATATCTGCCGAAAACCACGGCCGCGCCCCGCTCTGCGCTGTTCCCAGTTCGCGGTGTTCGCTACGACCGCTGATATCAGCTGAGAGCACCCGAACCGCCCATGGATACGCCTGAAGATCTGAAGAGCATCGACGCGCTGCTCGCCATCATGGCCACGCTGCGCGCGCCGCAGGGTGGGTGCCCGTGGGACGTGGAGCAGACATTCGCGACCATCGCCCCCTACACCATCGAAGAGGCCTACGAAGTCGCCGACGCGATCGAGCGGAACGACATGGCCGCGTTGAAGGACGAACTCGGCGACTTGTTGTTCCAAGTCGTATTCCACGCCCAGATGGCAAGTGAGGCGCGGGCCTTCACGTTCGCCGACGTCGTGGAAGCGATCTCGCAAAAGATGCTGCGCCGCCACCCGCACGTGTTCGGGAACGCAGACGTGAAAACGGCCGAGGCCCAAACCATCGCATGGGAAGAGCATAAAAAGCGTGAACGCGCCGGCCGCCCCGACAAAGGCGCCAGCATCCTGGACGACGTACCACTGCCCTCCCCTGCCCTCAGCCGCGCTTTAAAACTCCAGAAACGAATGGCGTGTGTGGGCTTTGATTGGCGCGAGCGCGCACCGATCCTCGAAAAGTTGAAGGAAGAGATCGGCGAACTGACGGCCGAGATCGACGCCGGCGCGCCGAAAGCAAAACTCGCCGACGAACTCGGCGACATCCTGTTCGTCTGCGTGAACCTGGCGCGCCACCTCGACGTCGACCCGGAAGAAGCGCTGCGCGGCACGAACGCGAAAGTCATCCGCCGCTTCAAACACGTCGAACAATCGATCAAAGCCCGCGGCGACAAACTCGGCGAAGTGACACTGGAAGCGATGGACGCCCTCTGGGACGACGCAAAGCGTTTGGAGCGTCAAACACAAAAATGATCGTCAAGGCCGGCCATGACGATGTGTTTTGATGAGTTCGGCTACTGCCGCACCAACCGCGTACCAAACCGCCGCTCGAACTTCGGCAGCGCGCCCGCCACAATCGCCACGCGCAGCTTCACGCGTCCCTTGGCATCCGACGTACGCTTGAGCACGTCGCCGTTCTCATAAGCCCACGCGAGATCGGCGCC
>JANLXP010000795.1:0-2109 GCA_031365165.1 Alphaproteobacteria bacterium | reverse complement strand
TTGACATTTCTCTCTTCCGCTTAACCTGTTGTCGATGAACTAGGCTTCATTCGCCTGTTGCCAATAATTGTAGGCACTGTAAGCCATTGTGATCACACCCGTCAAAATGGCAGACTCATCTGCCTCAAACTGAGGGTGGTGCAGCGGGTGATTAACTTGACCCTTGCGCCCCACCCCTAACCGAAACATCGAGCCTGGCGCATGCTCCAGAAACAGTGCAAAATCCTCAGCCCCTAAAGACGGCTCCGGCAAAACGGAAACCTATTTCGAAGGCGTGGCCGCGGCGCTCATGCAAAAGAAGCAGGCGCTCATCCTGCTCCCCGAAATCGCGCTTACCGTCCAATTCCTCGACCGCTTCACCAAACGCTTCGGCGTCAGGCCGACGGAGTGGCACTCCGACCTCACGCAAGCACAGCGCCGCCGCAACTGGCGCGCGGTGATGCTGGGCGACGCGCGCGTCGTTGTCGGCGCACGCTCGGCACTCTTCCTGCCGTTCAGAGAACTCGGCCTCATCATCGTCGACGAAGAACACGACAGCGCCTTCAAGCAAGAAGAGGGTCTCATCTACCACGCGCGCGATATGGCGGTCGTTCGCGCGCGCATGGAGAACTGCCCGATCGCGCTCGCTTCCGCGACACCGTCGCTCGAAACCTGGGTCAACGCCGAGACGCACAAATACGCGCATCTGCGCCTGCCCGAACGTCACGGCAAAGCGACCCTGCCCGAAGCAACGCTCATCGACATGCGCAAGGAAGAGACGCAGGCGGGCGATTTCCTCTCGCCCACGCTCGTGCGCGCGGTCGTCGAAACGGTGGCGCAAGGCGAACAGGCGATGCTGTTCCTGAACCGTCGCGGTTTCGCCCCACTCACGCTGTGCAAGGCGTGTGGCCATAAGATGGGCTGCCCGCGCTGCACATCGTGGCTGGTCGAGCACCGCTATCGCCGGAAGCTCGTTTGCCATCACTGCGGCTACGACCGGCAGATGCCCGGCTCATGCCCAGAGTGCAAAACGTTGGGCGCCTTCATCGCCTGCGGTCCCGGCGTCGAACGCGTTGCCGAAGAGGTGAAGCTGAAATTCCCGGACGCGCGCACGAGCATCGCCTCAAGCGACACGATGGCGGGGCCGCGCCAAATCCAACTGGCCATTGAAGCTATCGCGAACCACGAAGTCGACATCCTGATCGGCACGCAAATCGTGGCGAAGGGCCACAACTTCCCGATGCTCACACTCGTGGGCGTCGTCGACGCGGATCTTGGGTTGGAAGGCGCCGACCCACGCGCACGCGAACGCACGTTCCAGCTCTTGCACCAAGTTTCGGGCCGCGCGGGCAGGGCGGACAGACCCGGCCGCGTCCTCATCCAAACGACGGACCCGAACCATCAGGTGTTGAAAGCAATCGCTTCCGGAAATCGCGACGCGTTCTACGCCGTCGAATGGGGCAAGCGCGAAACGGCGGGCCTGCCGCCCTTCGGCCGCATGGCCGCGCTCATCCTCTCGGGCCGCAAAGAAGGCGCCGTCCACGAAGCCGGTGAAATGCTGGCCGCGTGCGCACCGAACGCGAAAGGCGTCCAAGTTTGGGGCCCGGCACCAGCACCGCTCGCGATGATCCGCGGCCAAACACGACTACGCCTAGCGGTCCACACCGACCGCACTGTGAACCTGCAAGCCTACCTCCGTGCCTGGCTCGACCCGGTGAAGATGCCGTCGTCGGTCTTCCTCACCATCGACGTCGACCCGCAGAGTTTTTTGTAAGCGCTACTCCCCCTTCGCCCGCTCGATCGCTTCCATGATCAGCGTCTCCGCAGCTGGCGCATCGACCCAATCGCCAAGCTTCGTCCACTTGTCCTTTTCCAAATCTTTGTAGTGCTGGAAGAAGTGCGCCGTCTGATCGCGCAAGATCGGCGGCAGATCGCGATAGGACTGCACACCTGCATAGAACGGATGCAGCGCATCGACCGGCACGGCGAGCACCTTCTCATCCTCGCCCGCCTGATCGGTCATGATCAGCGCGCCAACCGGGCGGCAACGGATGACAGCGCCCGCCACTACAGGTACCGGCGCGATAACCAGCACGTCGAGCGGATCGCCATCGAGCGACAAGGTCTGCG
>JANLXP010000882.1:0-2223 GCA_031365165.1 Alphaproteobacteria bacterium | reverse complement strand
TGAGAGGCACTTCGCGTAGGTGGCGTTGCCGTGGACCTCGATCACACCGGCACCGGGGACACCCGACGCTTGATGCAGGCCGTCCACGTTCTGCGTGATGACGTGCGTGACTTTGCCCTGCTCCACGAGTTTCGCTACCGCGCGGTGACCGGCGTTCGGTTGCGCGTTCTTCAGCATGCCGCGACCGGCGAACAGGCGCGTCCACGCTTCGACGCGCGCATCGCGCGAGCGCACAAATTCGTCGAAGTAGATCACGCGATTTTTACTCCAGATGCCGCCGGGACTGCGGAAATCCGGAATACCCGATTCTGTCGAGATTCCAGCGCCCGTGAAAACAACGGCGCGCTTGGAACTGTCGATGAGTTTTTTCAATGCGTCCAACATGACCCCAACATGGCACGACACCTGCGCGGGGCGAAAGGCCGCTCGACGTCACGGTTTCCATCACTTACACACCTCATATGACTGATCCGATGGACGCCGCGCAATTCAAGGACGCGCTCATTATTTTGGGCGCCGCGGCCGTCGTCGTGCCGATTTTCCACTCGCTCAAGGTCAGCCCGGTCTTGGGCTACGTGCTGATCGGCATGGTGGTCGGGCCTTTCGGTCTCGGCGCGTTCGCTGCAGATATCCCGTGGCTCAGCTACATCACGATCAAGGACAAAGACGGCATCTCGCACATGGCCGAGTTCGGCGTTGTGCTGTTGCTCTTCATGATTGGGCTTGAGCTCTCGCTGGAACGCTTGCGGTTGATGCGGCGGCTGGTCTTTGGGCTGGGCGCCGTGCAGCTGATCGCGAGCGTTCTCGCGATTGCTACCGTCGCCTATATCGTGACCCGCGACGTCGCGGTTTCGTCTGTCATTGGGCTCGCGCTCGCGATGTCGTCGACTGCGATCGTGACGCAGATTCTGGCCGAGCGAAGGCAGCTGACGGCTCCTTGGGGACGCGCAAGTTTCGCAGTGCTGTTGTTTCAGGACATCGCTGTTGTTCCAATTCTCTTTGCGGTCGGTGTCATGGGAGGCGGCAGCGGGCACGGCGCTCTTCTCCCGCAACTCGCCATCGCGCTTTTGAAGGCGGCGCTTACGGTTGCGGCGGTCTTTGCCGGCGGACGCATTGTGCTTAGACCGCTCTTTCGCCGTGTTGCGCAGACCGACAAGCCCGAGCTCTTCATGGCGGCTTGCCTGCTCGTCATTATTGCAACGAGCCTTGCGACGGCGGCGGCCGGTCTCTCGCTCGCGATGGGCGCGCTGATCGCGGGTCTGCTGCTCGCGGAAACCGAGTACCGGCGGCAGATCGAGGTCATGATCGATCCGTTCAAAGGCTTGTTGGTCGGCGTGTTTCTGATTTCCGTCGGTATGAGCGTCGACGTTCCGCGCATATGGGCTGAGCCCTTGGCCGTTGCCGCGGCGAGCGCCGGCCTCATCGCGGCCAAGGCGCTGATCGTGGCACTGGCCGCGCCGCTCTTCGGCCTTACGATTGCGCAGGGCGTGCGCAGCGGGATGGTGCTTGGGCCGGGCAGCGAGTTTTCGTTCGTCATCCTGGCTCTTGCCGGATCGGTTGGATTGATCGGTGATGACACTGTCGCGTTTCTGTTGATTGTCGCCGCACTCACGATGGCTGCGATTCCGTTGTTGCAGACGATCGGGAAAGTGCTCGAACGTCAGCTAAGTCCGGTCGCTGCGCCACATCCGGCTACGTTGATACCGGTGCCTGAGGACCCGGGGCCTCGGGTCATTATCGCGGGCTTCGGACGCGTCGGGCGCGTCACGGCAGGCCTTCTGAACGCGCACAATGTCCCATTTCTGGCGGTCGACGCCAATGCCGATACGGTCGCTCGTGCGCGCGACGAAGGCCATGACGTCTATTACGGCAACGTCAAACAGATCGAGTTCCTGCGCCGTTGCGGCATTGCGACGGCGCGCGCGCTTGTGCTGACGATGGATGCGCCGAAGGCGGCGAGCGAGGTTGTCCCCATTGCGCGCGCCGAACGCGCGGACTTGCAGATCATCGTACGCGCGCGCGATGCGGATCACGCCGCCGAACTCTACCGCCTGGGTGCGACGGATGCTGTGCCGGAGACGGTCGAGTCGAGCCTGCAATTGGGCGAGGCTGTTCTCGTCGATGTGGGCGTGCCCATGGGCCTTGCGATTGCAAGCATCCACGAGAAACGCGCCGAAATCCGCGCCCACCACCGAGTTCGCCCTCGAGTCCGCGCACCAGGGC
>JANLXP010000781.1:0-1255 GCA_031365165.1 Alphaproteobacteria bacterium | reverse complement strand
GGTCCACCTGGAGGCCATCAAATACGCCCGCGCCGGCTACACGATTCTCCTCATCGGCCACGAAGGCCACGACGAAGTGATCGGCACGATGGGCGAAGCGCCCGAGGCGATCATCCTGGTGGAATCGCCGGAGGACGTGGCGTCGCTTGAAGTGGCCGATGAGCGCAATGTCGCCTACCTCACGCAGACGACGCTCAGCGTCGACGATACGGCTGCGATCGTTGCCGTGTTGAAGCGGCGGTTTCCGCTGATCGCCACGCCGCATAAGGAAGACATCTGCTACGCCACGACGAACCGGCAGGAGGCGGTGAAAGCGATCGCGCCGCGCTCGGATGTCGTGCTCGTGATCGGCGCGCCGAATTCTTCCAATTCTATGCGGCTGGTGGAGGTCGCTTCGCGTGCCGGGGTGAAGCGCGCGGCGCTGGTCCAGCGGGCGAGCGATATCGACTGGTCGATGATTGAGGGGGCGCGGGTGGTTGGTTTAACTGCGGGTGCGTCGGCGCCTGACGTTCTGATCGCCGAGGTGATCGACGCCTTCCGCGCGCGGTATGACGTGACGGTGGAAGAAACGGAAACCGCGCGCGAGACGGTGACGTTCCGCTTGCCGCGTGCGCTTGCCTAGCGACACGTCCAGTCGCTTTCTCGTGATCGGTTCCATTTGCCGCACGTGACGGCGCACGGGCGCCGGTTTTCCGCGCGATCTTGCGTGTTGCGCCGCGCTATGAACTGCGAATGAACCGCACATTCAGGACCAGTTCAATGCGCGGGCCCTACTCAGTCGGGGAACGGAATGGGTCGCCGCTCGTTTGGTATGCGATCTGAATTTCGTTCAGGGTCTCTTTTGAACCAGGAGTATGACGACATGAAAACTTTGCTTGCGAGCGCAGTTGCGCTCAGTGCCTTGGCTGCCGCGGTGCCCGCCAGCGCAGACGACATAAGCCTGGGCGTTCCGGGTTATGGCGGTTCAGGTTGCCCAGCCGGCTCGGTCTCGGCGACCCTCAGCCCCGACGCGAAATCGCTGAGCTTGATCTTCGACCAATACGAAGTCTCAGCCGGCGGCACGACTGGCCGGACCTACGACCGCAAAGCCTGCAACGTGGCGATCCCTGTGCACGTTCCGGGCGGGTACAGCATCTCCGTCCTGTCGGTCGACTACCGCGGGTTCAACCATCTGCCCACTCGCGGGACATCGCAATTCAACGTCGAGTACTTCTTCGCCGGCGGCCGCGGGCCTGCGTTCCGGCGCACGTTTTGG
>JANLXP010000766.1:0-5457 GCA_031365165.1 Alphaproteobacteria bacterium | reverse complement strand
GCTGACAGACCCCACGCGCTTGCCCTGCGATAATCTGCGCGACCATTTCTCTTCGCGCTTGAAGCAGTTGGCCGCGGCCTAAGCCGTCTGCGGACGGACCACAGATTCCGGCAAACCGCGTTGCGGGCGTACGACCATTTCAAAAATGTTGAGCGCGATCGTTCGCTCATGGGTGCATCGCAGCATGCTCGATGCTTGAGCAATCATGCGCACGATCATCGCCGCTGTGACGCGCGCTGTTGCAGTGCACATCAGGGCCGATCACGAGATTGTTTCCTGTGCAAAACAATTCGCAAGGTCGCCTTTGCGGCGCGCCGCCGAGCCGCAACGTGGTGAATTTGCGTTGACGACGCCGACTCAGTGCGGCCTGCGCGAGCCCGGTTCCTGATGCTTCGCCTTCGTGGGCGCAGCCTTTTTCGCAGGCGGATGATGATCCGCCTTGCCGTTCAGTGGCCGCGTTTTCACCGTCTTGAGTTCGGCCGGGATCACGACTTCGCCGTTCTCGGCCAGTTGCCCGGTGATCTTGGCCATCATGTCGAACTGCGTCTGCACGTCGTCCATGATCCGCGCCATCGTTCCGGAAACCCAGCGCTGCCATGCCGCCGCGCGCTTCTGCGTATCGCGTTCGCCGTTCATGGCCTGCAGCATTTCGATGGTCGCATCCGAACCATCGCGGCGACGCTCAAACCATTGATCCAGATTGGCTTGGAAGCTGTCCAACATGTGTTTTTGCATGGCGAACACGCGCTTCATGGATTCAACATAGGCCGTGTTCGGGAACGGCGTATTCATCAGATCGCTCAGCACGTCCGCGGGGGATTTGTCGCTCGGGGTCTTTTTGTCGGCCATAGCTTCTAATCCTTCTTTGCGTCGCACGGGTAGGGTACTGGGGCTCTAAGTCCAGTGGCTGGGACGCTTCGAATTGCGGTCGAGAAGCATTCCGCCGAGGTCGCGCCAAAACTTGTTGCGCACCGGGGCCACGCGCACCTTAGCAAACCGGTACGCGATATCCAGCCTGGGCTTGCATGAATTCAGCCCTCATCCGTCACACAAGGCAAGTTTCTTCCCCGTCACCTCGATCACGATTGAGCGCGCCAGGGGATGGCGCGCGGCCACCATCGCCCGACGGCACGGCAGTAGACTTCGTAGTCTTCGCCGAACGTCTGCTGAAGTGTCGGCTCTTCGTATTGCGTCACGAAGACATGAAACGCCATCCAGATGAATGCGCCGTAAGCCAACAACCGCACATCCGAAAACAGCAACGCTTGGCCCAAAATCAGGGCCGTTACGGCCACGTACATCGGGTTGCGCACATGCCGGTACCAGCCAGACACGACAAGGTGCTTCGTCGGCAACACCGGTGCCGGCGTCCCCAAGCCCTCAATCGCAAAGCGGCGGAACGAATCGATCAACACAATCAATCCGGCGGCGATCAGCGCGACCCCAGCCAATCGGAGAAATTCGGCTCTAGGAAACCCGGGCTGCGCCGTCCATCGTGAAATCAACCATGGCACCAACCCGGCGACCGTTCCCGGTGCCAGAAAGAAGAAAACGATTGAGCCGAAGGCGGCTGAGACACGGTTCATAGAAATCGACGGGGCAGGGGTGGCATTTCCAGACAGGCGTTCCTATCTGCAAATCGTCAGGGTCTGCAACGACCGAAACGGGAGCCCGCGGGTGACGAAAACGTTCACCATGCAATATCAGGACGAACACGCGCCGCCACAGTGGCTGGTGAGTGCGTTCCTGGTGCTGTTGAGCGTGGCGATCCTCGGCGCGGTCCCGCCCAGTTCCGCCGGAAACCGCGTTACAGCGGGCGCTACCGGCACGACCCAAGGCTTGGCCGAACGCATCGTCGTTCGTGCCAAAATCCAAATTCGATTGCTGCCCTCGCAACCCACGGGCAGCCCCGATCTGATACTCACGACTGCGACGGCCGAGCCTGTCGCCACCGCAAACGACCGGATTGTGCCGCGCGCTCAAGACGCCGGCACTGGAATTGCTCAACGCGGTATCAAGATCCGCGCCCCACCAGCAATCCTCGCGTGAAGCCCAAGCGCCGCTGCCGAGAGGCCGCGGCGCTTCGTTTGTTTTCCAAAACACATCGCCCGTAACGACGCGCGCGCGCTTTAAGCGCCGGTCGTGGGCCGCACGACGTTGGAGAGGCCCATGCGCACGTCCGCTTGGCGAATGATTGCCTATGCCCTGATCGTCCTCGTTGGCGCGTTGACGGCGCTGCCCAACGTGCTGACGCCTTCTCAACTCGCGTCATTGCCCGCATGGATGTCCAAAGACCAAGTCGTGCTGGGGTTAGACCTGCGCGGCGGCGCCCATATCGCGCTCGAATTGGACACGAAAGCCCTAGTCGCCGCTCGCTCGCTGGACCTGATGCGTCAAGCGAGAGCCGCGCTGGCCGACGCCGACATTCGGCCGGCGTCCGTTCGCCTCGACGGCAACACGACGGTGATCACGCTGCGCGCGGCCGACCAACGCGACGCGGCGGCCAAGGCACTCGCGCGGTTGTCTGCCTCAGAGGGCGACCTCAATCAGCGCACGATTTCTCCGACCGAACTTCGCCTCGCCTACACGGAGGTCGGCATCGCATCGCTGACGTCCTTGGCCGTCGAGCAATCGCTCGAGATCGTCCGCAAACGCATTGACGAACTCGGCCTCGCCGAAGCCAGCGTCCAACGCGTGGGCAAGGAACGCATCGTCGTCCAACTTCCGGGCATCACCGCGGACACTGGGATCGACGAGGTGCTCGGCAGCACCGCCAAACTCACCTTCCACAAAGTGAGCTCCACGGCCTCCGGCGAACGCCTGCCGCTGGGCTACTCATGGGCAAAACTGCGCGGCACGACCGAGCGCGTGCCGATCGAGACCAGGCCCATGCTTTCCGGCGAACATTTGGCCGACGCGCGTCCGGGCGTGGACGGAACGACGGGCGAACCCGTCGTCACCTTCCGCTTCGATGCCGTCGGTTCGCGTATGTTCGCGGCGATCACGAAGGCGAATGTCGGACGACCCTTCGCGATCATGATGGACGGCGAAGCCTTGACCGCGCCGGTGATCCAATCGCCGATCATCGGCGGAAGCGGCCAAATTTCGGGAAGCTTCACCACGAAAAGCGCATCCGACCTCTCAGCGATGCTGCGCGCGGGCGCGCTGCCCGCGCCGCTCAAAGTGGTCGAGCAGCGCACCGTCGGCCCGGACGAGGGCAAGGACGCGATCGAACGCGGTATCTTCACAGGCGCGATCGGCTTCGCGCTCGTCGTCGCGTTCCTCTGTCTTCTCTACGGCCGCTGGGGCTTGGTGGCAAATCTGGCCCTAGGCCTGAACGTGATCCTCACCTTCGCGGCTTTGACGATTTTGGGAGCGACGCTGACGTTGCCCGGTATCGCCGGCATCGTACTCGGTATCGGCCTAGCGGTAGACGCCAACGTCCTCATCAACGAGCGCATCCGCGAAGAAACCCGCAAAGGCATGAGCGCCATCGCGGCCCTCGATGCCGGCTTCAAGCGCGCGTTTTCGACGATCGTGGACTCGAACCTCACCGCCCTGATCGCAACCGCCCTGCTCTTCATGTTCGGCACCGGCCCGGTCAGGGGATTTGCCGTCACCATGGGCCTGGGCATCGCAATCTCGATGTTCACTGCGGTGACCGTCGTGCGCGTCGTCATGGGCGAGATTGTGCGCCGCCGTAAACTCAAGAAGCTGGAGATCGAACCGCTGTTCCGCCTGAAGCTGGTCCCCGACGGCACTGCGATCCCGTTCATGCAGGCTCGTTTCATGGGCCTCGCTTTCTCGGCCTTCTTGTCGCTGGCGTCCATCGCACTCTTCGTGTCGCCGGGCCTGAACTACGGCGTGGACTTCAAGGGCGGCATCCAACTCGATGTCGCAACCCAAACCCCGCTCGACGTGGCTGCGGTGCGTGCCAAGCTGGACGCGCTCAAACTTGGCGAAATTAAGCTGCAACAAAGCGGCGACGGCGCGGAACTAATCATCCGAGTCGAGCAGCAAGCGGATACCGACGGCGCCGTCCGCCAAATCCGGGCCGAGATCGGCAAGCTTGCCCCGGACGCCAAGATCCACGGCGACGCCGTCGGCCCGCGTGTAAGCGGCGAACTGGCGACGACCGGCGTCTTGGCCGTCATCTTCGCAAGCCTCGCGATGCTGGCCTACATCTGGGCCCGCTTCGAATGGCCGTTCGCGGTCGGGGCGATCGCGACCTTGATGCTCGACGTCACGAAGACGGTGGGCTTCTTCGCGCTGACGGGCCTCGAGTTCAATCTGACAGCCATCGCGGCTCTCCTGACGCTGATCGGGTATTCGGTGAACGACAAAGTCGTTGTCTACGACCGGATGCGCGAGAACATGCGCTTGCACAAAAGTCTGCCGCTCCGCGAAATCATCGACCGCAGCATCAATGAAACCTTGGGCCGCAGCCTCTACACCTCGGTGACGGCCCTGGTCGCCATGCTCCCGATGGCGATCTGGGGCGGCAGCGCGGTGGCGAGCTTTGCCGTCCCGATGGTCTTCGGGATCACTGTGGCCGCAAGCTCGTCGGTCTTCATCGCCGCCCCCATCCTGTTGTTCTTGGGCGATTGGCGCCGCAGCCGCCGGACGACACGGCCGCTTCCGGCAGGGGCCGCAGCATGACCCGTCTTGAGCTTTGCTTGTGGCGCTCGCAATGATAGGCATCGCGACCACAACCGAACGCGCGGGCAGATGTACAAGCAACTTGGAATTCTCGTCCTTTGTGCCTTACCGGCTCTCGCCGGCTGCACCTATTTCGCCGGCGAAAGCGACGACGTCGACGTCTCGGCGCTTCCGCCAGGCCACTTATCGAGCGAATGCGCGCGCCTACAGCCTCTGTTCCTACCTGGTGCCAAGGAATTGTCGCGCGAGGAATTTGAGATCGGCTTGAAGAATGAAATGAACAAATGGGACAAGGATGGTAACGGCACGCTGTCGCATACCGAGGCCGAGCCGTTGAACGACGCACTACGCGCCGAAAACGTGGGCGCCTCGCCCGTCACGGATTGGAACGGCGACGGTGCGATCGACATGAAGGAATTCGCCAGCGGCTGGCGCACGATGTTCGATCTCTGCGATCGCAACGGCAATAGCAAGATCTCATATTCCGAACTCGGCCGCTCGCCGAACGTCACCGGCGCCCGGCCATCGGCCCCGGCGGCCGCCAAGCCGGAAGGCGCCAGCCAGCCGCAACACGGCGGATACTAACGCTAATCAACAATAACAATACCGCCCCCTTTGCGGGGCGGTCGAACGTTCGTGCCCGAAGGGCGAGAAGGTTCGGGGCCCCGGCCCGCAATAGCTTAGGGGGCCGAGGGTTGGAAAAAAAACCTGGGCGTCGACGTAGCCATTCTGCTCAAGGGCCAGATCGTGGCTTCGTCGATCGGCGAAGCCGTCCTGTCTGAGCTGCCACGGCTGATC
>JANLXP010000753.1:0-4729 GCA_031365165.1 Alphaproteobacteria bacterium | reverse complement strand
TGCGGGCGAGCTCGATGCCGTCCATGACGGGCATGACGATGTCGGTCAGGAGCAGATCGAAGCGGCTGCCCGCTTCTAAGCAGTCCAGGGCTTCGTCACCTTGCGAAAACGAGGCGACCTCGTGGCCGGCCTTCTCTAGCGCCGTCGCTAGAAAGCGGCGCATCGATTCGTCGTCTTCGGCGAGTAAAATCTTCGCCATGGTTCCTTACGTGCCCCCGGGTTTCGGTTGTTCGCCGGCCCACCCCGGCATGCACTTGACGAATCTTACGGCGGTTTGCCTGCAACAGCCAAGCCTTTGACGCCGCACGGTTAGTTTTGCAACCTGCATGCGGCGGCAGTGGACTTGATCGCGCACGCCTTCAATGTTCCACTGAATGCCTCAAACAAAGGTTAAATCGTGCGGATAACAGGCGGTAGCGACAGGCGGGGCTCCTCTATCGATCCGCCATTCGAAGTGGTCGCACCGGCGGAACAGACCCTGCCGTTCGTGTTCGCCTCGCCACATTCGGGGCGGGTTTATCCCAAGAGTTTTTTGCAGGCGACGCGTCTGGACGGGACCTCGATCCGGCGTTCCGAGGACAGTTTCGTCGACGAGATCTTCGGTTCCGCGCCGGCTTTGGGTGCGCCTTTGCTCAAAGCGCATTTTCCGCGCGCCTTCGTGGATCCGAACCGCGAGGCCTATGAGCTTGATCCCACCATGTTCGATGGGCCGCTGCCGCAGTTCGTGAATGCGCGCAGCCCGCGGGTGACGGCGGGCCTGGGCACGATCGCCCGCGTGGTGCGCGATGGGGCCGAGATCTATCCGCGCAAGATCAGCTTTGCCGAGGTGCAGGCGCGGATCGAGACCTATTACAAGCCCTATCACGCGGCGCTGCGCGGCCTGATCGAATCCACGCATGAGCAGTTCGGCTATGCGGTTTTGATCGATTGCCACTCGATGCCTTCGGTCGGTGGTCCCTTGGACCAAGACATCGGCGCGACGCGTCCCGACATCGTGCTGGGCGACCGTTTCGGCACGTCGTGCGCCAGGCGTTTGACCGACATGATCGAGCGTGCGCTGGGCATGCAGAACTTCGCCGTCGTTCGCAACAATCCCTACGCGGGCGGGTTCTCGACGGAGCATTACGGGCGTCCGGCGCTTGGGCTGCATGCGCTGCAGATCGAGATCAATCGCGCGCTTTATATGGACGAAGAGCGGATCGAGCGCACCGCCGGCCTCAAGCGCGTGACCTCGGCGATGACGAACCTGGTGCGCGCGATGGGCGAAGTCGACTGGCGCTATCTGCGTTCGACGCATCCCTCGTCCCAAGCGGCGCAATGACGCTTTCGGTTCGCGACGCTGAGGCCGGCGATATCGCCGCCTTGCACGCCATCTATTCGCATCACGTGTTGCACGGCCTCGGCACGTTCGACGAAGTGCCGCCGACGCTTGCGGACTTTGAGGCGAAGTGGCGCGCTTCGCAGGAGCATCGATTGTCGTGGCTGGTGGCGATCGACAACGGCGCCGTGGTGGGCTTTGCCTATGCGTCGCTGTTCCGGCCGCGCCGGGGCTATCGCTACATGGTCGAGGATTCGGTCTATATCCGCGACGATTATCGCAAGCGCGGCGTCGGATCGGCGTTGCTGGCACCGTTGCTCGCACGCTGCGAGGCCTTGGGTGTGCGTCAGGTCGTGGCCGTGATCGGCGATAGCGCCAACACGGGCTCGATCAGGCTGCACGCCAAGCACGGCTTTCGCCAAGCGGGCACGGTCGCCGGCGCCGGCTTCAAGTTCGGCCGCTGGGTCGACATCGTGCTGATGCAGCGCGCGCTCAACGGCGGGGCGAGTGGCGTTCCCCCTGAGGGTGCCGGGTGGTGGCGCGACGGCTAAAGAAAAAAGGGCCGCGAGGCGGGTGCCAAGCGGCCCAAGTTTAAGGGAGGAAACGCCCAGGAATGGGCTGCGGAGGAAGGCTCTCACCTTACTGCGCTGCAGCAATATGAGAGGGGCGGGAGAATAAATCAAGCGTTAAATGTTCACTGGCTGCTACGATACTGTCACCTATGTTGTTGATTACGCTCAACATTAACCGTTGACCTGACAATTCCGCAGCGTCAACAAATGGGGTCGGCGCCATTCCATTCGCTGCTGCACTGCAACAGAGCGGGCTTTGGGTGTCCCTAGGAATCCTTGAGCCAGCGATTGCCGCGGCGCGCTCAAGTGCGGCAGATTCAAGCTGTGGTATCAACCGCTTATTCCGTCCCTCCTTGGCCCCCAAACGATGCGAATCTTGATAGCGACCGACGCGTGGGCGCCGCAGGTCAACGGCGTGGTGCGCACGTTGGAGACCCTGGGGCGCGAACTCGTGCGGCTGGGGCACGTCGTCAAATTTGTGACGCCGGAGGGGTTTCGCACCGTGCCGATGCCGACCTATCCGGAGATCAAGCTGGCGCTGTTTGCGCGGCGTGCGGTTGGGCGGATCATCGATGCGTTTAACCCGGATGCGATCCACATCGCGACCGAAGGGCCTGTCGGCCTTGCGACACGGCGCAACTGCATGCGGCGGGGCTTGTCGTTCACGACGTCGTTCCACACGCGCTTTCCGGAATACATTCACGCGCGGTTCGGCATTCCGACGGCGTGGAACTATGCGGGCCTGCGCTGGTTTCATGGGCCCGCGCAGGCGGTGATGGTGGCGACGCGCACGCTCGAGCGCGATCTGACGAAGCGGGGCTTTAAGAATCTGCGGCTTTGGTCGCGCGGCGTGGATGTTGAGCTGTTCAAGCCCGGCGACAAGGATTGGCTCGATCTGCCGCGGCCGGTGTTTCTTTATGTCGGGCGCGTTGCAATCGAAAAGAGCGTCGAGGAATTCATGAAGCTCGACCTTCCCGGCTCAAAGCTGGTGGTCGGCGACGGGCCGCAGCTGGCCGAACTGCGGGCGCGCTATCCGAAGGTGCGCTTCGTCGGGCCGAAGTTCGGCGCGGAACTCGCAAAGCATTACGCGGCGTGCGACGTCTTCGTCTTCCCCTCGCGCACCGACACGTTCGGGCTTGTGGTGCTTGAGGCATTGGCGAGCGGGCTTCCGGTTGCCGCGCATCCCGTGCAAGGGCCGAACGACATCATCGGCACGAACACCACCGTCGGGATCTTGGACGAAGACCTAGGTGTCGCGGCGCGACGGGCGCTGCAGCTCAAGCCAGAGACGTGCCGGGCTTTCGCCACGGGGTTCTCGTGGGAAGCCTGCACGCGGCAGTTCTTGACCAATCTGGCGCAGCCTCAAGAGCGAGTTAGCTAACTCTTTCCATTCCGCAGTATTACACTGGCGGAATGTGATTTGAGGTGCAGGGATGCTCCGCACGGCGATCAGCGCGCGGGCTGCCTATTGGCGGCTCTACATTCCCAAGCTCGTGACGGTTCTTCAGGAGGGCTACGACCTCGCGCGCTTCCGGGCCGACATCGTCGCGGGCCTGACGGTCGCCATCGTCGCGTTGCCGCTCTCGATGGCGCTTGCCGTCGCGAGCAACACGACGCCCGATCGTGGGCTCTACACGGCGATCGTTGCCGGCTTCCTCATCTCCGCGCTCGGCGGTTGCCGCTTTCAGATCGGTGGACCGACCGGCGCGTTCGTCGTCGTGGTGTTCAACGTCATCGCGACGCATGGGTATGACGGGCTTGTCCTTGCGACGCTGATGGCGGGCATCATGCTGATGCTGGCGGGGTTCGCGAAGTTGGGCACGTTCGTGAAGTACGTTCCGACGCCGGTGGTTACCGGTTTCACGAGCGGCATCGCACTCATCATCTTGACCAGCCAAGTGGCCGAAGTGTTCGGGCTGCATCTGGACAAGAACCCGTCCGAGTTCATCGAGAAATGGGTTGCCTATGCGGCTGCGCTGGACACGTTTCAGCCGGCGACGTTTGCCGTCGCGATGGCCTCGCTCGCCGCGATCATCGGCTGCAGGCTTTGGCGTCCGCAGTGGCCGATGTTCCTGATCGCAATCGGCGTTGGTGCGCTTGCCGTTTGGGCACTTTCGCTTCCGGTGACCACGATCGGCACGCGGTTCGGGGCGTTGCCCAGTTCGTTGCCTATGCCGCAGCTGCCGGAGATCACGCTGATGCGCGTGCGCGAGTTGCTGCCGTCCGCGTTCACGATCGCCTTCTTAGCCGGCGTCGAATCTTTGCTTTCGGCCGTCGTGGCCGACGGCATGACGGGACGGCGCCACCGCTCGAACAGCGAGTTGGTTGCGCAGGGTGCTGCCAATATAGGTTCGGCGCTGTTTGGCGGCATCCCCGCAACTGGCGCGATCGCGCGTACGGCCACCAACATACGCGCCGGCGCCTACTCGCCGGTCGCAGGCATCGCGCATGCGCTGTTCATTCTGTTGTTTCTTCTGTTGCTGGCGCCGGTCGCGAGCTTCATCCCGCTGGCCAGCCTCGGTGCCGTGCTGATTGTCGTCGCCTGGAACATGGCGGAGGTGAAGAACTTCCGGCACCTGCTGAAGGCGCCGCCTGCCGACCGAGCCGTGCTGCTTACGACGTTCGTGCTGACGCTCATCACCGACCTTACGACCGCGATCGAGGTCGGCGTCGTGCTGGCGGCGCTCTTCTTCATGCATCGCATGGCGAACGCCGTGGAGATATCGACCGCGGCCAAGGTGATCGACGACGACGTCGACGATTATTCGCGCCAGCGCACGGTCTACGCGCGGCGCACCGACATCCCCGACGACGTGGAAGTGTTCCGGATCGACGGGCC
>JANLXP010000691.1:0-1297 GCA_031365165.1 Alphaproteobacteria bacterium | reverse complement strand
CCGAACTCCGCGCCGTCGGCGAATTGCGTTGAAGCGTTGTGCAGCACGATCGCGCTATCGACTTCGCGCAAGAACGTCTCGGCCGCCACCTTGTCTTCCGTCACGATGGAGTCTGTGTGCGCCGAACCGTACTTCGCGATATGCGCAATCGCGCCGTCGACGCCCTCGACGATCTTTACCGCCATGATCGCGTCCAGATACTCGGTGTACCAATCGTCGTCGTCCGCCGCTTCCACGCGCGGATCGACCGTCTGCACGATGCGGTCGCCGCGCACCTCGCACCCGGCATCGATCAGCGCACGCACCAGCGGCCACAACAACCGCCCCGCGCCCGCCGCATCGATCAGCAACGTCTCCGCCGCCCCGCACACCGACACGCGCCGCATCTTCGAATTCAAAACGATGTCGAGCGCCTTTTGAAGGTCGGCACCCTTGTCGACATAGACGTGGCAATTGCCTTCCAGATGCGCGAGCACCGGCACGCGCGCATCCTTCTGCACCCGTGCGACCAGGCTCTTGCCGCCACGCGGAATGACAAGATCGATGTTGCCTTCAAGCCCAGCCAACATCCGCCCGACCGCAAGCCGATCGGCGGTCGGCACGACTTGCACGGCATCCTTCGGCAGGCTCACGCGCTCCAGCGCCTCGCCGATCGCGGTCTGGATCGCGCGCGCCGAACCCAACGCTTCCGACCCGCCGCGCAAGATCACGGCGTTCCCGGACTTCACGCAGAGCGCTGCCGCATCCGCAGTCACGTTCGGCCGGCTTTCGTAGATGATCCCGATAACGCCGATCGGTACGCGCACACGCGCGATCTTAAGCCCGTTCGGCCGCGTCCACTCCGCCTCCGCGTCGCCGATTGGATCGGGCAGCCACGCCACTGTCTCGATCCCCTTCGCCATCGCCTGCACGGCATCGGCGGTCAACTTCATCCGGTCGAGAAACGCGGAGCTCAATCCCGCCGCCGTCGCAAGCTCGATATCGCGCGCGTTGGCAGCCAGGATCAGCTTCTCGCAAGCAGCAATCGCCTTCGCCATCGCAACCAGCGCGCCCGCTCGCTGGCTCTTGTCCGCCTTCGCAAGCACGCGCGAAGCTTCGCGCGCCGCCTTGCCCATGCGCGTCATCAGTTCGTCGACGTCTTCCGTGTGAGGCGCATTCATCAGCGCACCAGCGCCATATCGTCCCGATGGATCATCTCGGTGCGGCCACGGTAGCCGAGGAGCGTTTCGATTTCACCGCTTTTCGCGCGCGCGATCCGCCGCGCGTCCTCCGCACCGTACGCGATAAGCCCACGTGC
>JANLXP010000641.1:0-7536 GCA_031365165.1 Alphaproteobacteria bacterium | reverse complement strand
TCACGTTAAACTACGACGCCTGATCCACGCGCCTGGAGACGCCGATGACCTACGAAGACATTCTTTATGACGTTCGCAATCACATCGCGACGATCACGCTGAACCGGCCGAAAGTCTATAACGCCTTCCGGCCGAAGACCTGCGTGGAGTTGATCGACGCTTTCCAGAAGGCCGGGTTCGACAACGATATCGGCGCGATCGTGCTCACCGGTACGGGGCCAAAGGCGTTCTGCACGGGCGGCGATCAGTCGGACAAGGATGGGCAATACGGCGACGGCTCGACGCGCGGCCCGGTCGGTATGCCGATCGACGAGGTGCATTCGCTCATCCGCGACGTACCGAAGCCCGTTGTTGCGAAAGTGCGTGGGTTCGCGATCGGCGGCGGGAACGTGCTTGCCACGCTTTGCGATCTGACGCTTGCCTCCGATACCGCGGTCTTCGGGCAGGTCGGGCCGAAGATGGGTTCGGTCGATCCGGGGTTTGGCACCGCCTATCTTGCGCGCGTCGTCGGCGAGAAGAAGGCGCGTGAGATGTGGTACCTGTGCCGGCGCTATTCGGCGCAAGAGGCGATGGCGATGGGGCTCGTCAATGCGGTGTTTCCCGACGACAAGCTCGATGCGGAATGCGATGCGTGGTGCGCGGCACTCGTCGAGCGAAGCCCGACTGCGATTGCACTCGCCAAGAAGTCGTTCAATGCGGATAGCGAGAATATTCGCGGGATCGGCGGGCTCGCGTTCCAGGCCTTGAAACTTTACTACGGCACGGCGGAGTCGAAAGAAGGCGGAGCCGCTTTCCGCGAAAAGCGGCCCCCGAATTTCAGGAAGTTCGTCGAGTAGTTCGCGCCTCAGTCCGGGATCTCGGCTTCGACCAATTTGGCAAGCAGGGTGAGCGATTCCTGCCAGCCGAGGTAGCAGGCATCGGGCGGGATCATGGACGGGATGCCCGTTTGCTCAATTTGCACTTCAGTGCCGACCGAGACTTTCGAAAGCTGGACCGTCGTGATCATTTCGCCGGGCAGGTTTGGGTCGTCGAAAACGTCGGTGTAGCGGAGGCGTTCGTTCGGCGAGAGTTCTAGGTATTTTCCACCGAACGAATGGCTCTTGCCGCTCGTGAAATTCGTGAAGCTCATCTTGTAGGTACCGCCGACCTTGGCGTCCATGTGATGAACCTTGCCGGTGAAGCCGTTCGGCGGCAGCCACTTCGCCATCGCATCGGGATCAAGGAAGGCGCGGTAGATGCGTGAGGCGGGTGCGCGCAACACGCGGTGAAAGCGGACTGTATTCGAGGTCATGGCTTTGTTCCTTCGTTAGTGCGGTTTTTTGGTTTCAACGTGGCGGGCAAAGTTTTTCAAGATCGCCTGCCAGCCTTCGCGCTGTTGTTCGACCGAATGTGTGTCCTCGCTGTCGAAGGTCACGCGAACCGCGACACCAGATTTGACGGGCGCGAACTCAACTTGCGCCTTGCGATCGCCGAAGGCGTATTCGATCAATTTCTGAACGACGATCTTCGTGTAGGTCCCGGCGAAGTCGAAGCCGAAGCTTCCGTCCTTTGCTTCCATGCGCGAGCTGAACGTTCCGCCTTCGCGCAGATCGACGGTAGCGGCGGTGGTGTGCCAGTCGTCTGAAGCGGCGTTCCACTGCTTGATGTCTTCAGGCGTTACGTAGGCGTGCCAGACGCGGTCGATCGGGGCGGCAACGGTGGTTTCGACGGTGATTTTTTCGTTGGACATGGGTTTGGTCTCCTTTCGGTCGGTTGCTAGGCCGGTGTCGCCTTGCGGGCGGCATCCATGATTTGGGCTTGGGTTAGGTTTTGCTTTGGCGTGGCGATCGACCAGCGGTGGCCGAACGGGTCTTCGACGATGCCGTAGCGATCGCCCCAGAACATGTCAGCGACGGGCATGACCGGTTTGGCGCCGGCCTGCACCGCTTGCGCGAACACTTTGTCGACGTCGGCGACCATCAGGTGCAGCGTCACGGGCGTGCCCTTTAGCGTCGCCGGCGATTTGTTGCCGTATTGCAGGTTTTCGTCGGTGAGCATGACGGAGGCGCCGTTGATCGAGAGAGCGGCGTGCATGATCTTTCCGTCTTGGCCCGGCAAACGCATCATCTCGGTCGCGTCGAACGCTTCCTTGTAGAACGCGATGGCGGAGGCGGCGCCGGCGCATACGAGATGCGGCGATAGGCCGTGCATGCCTTGCGGCAGATTTTTTGCTGGTTCGGTCACTGCATGAGTTCCTTCTTGGATCCGTTGAACAGGAGTTCGATGTAGCGGCGCAAATGATCGATACTGTCGAGCGCGACCGCCGCGCCGCCGTTCGCCTTGGCGAGGATGAACGCGCCTTGCAGGACTGCTTGCGTATGTAGTGCCAGGCTCATCGGCGTCCAGGCGCCCTTGACGCGATACTGGTGCTGGGCTTCGGCAATATCGTCCGCGAGTGTTGCTGCATGTCCGAAAATGCTCGCCTCGCACGCGGCGCGGATGCCGTCATTGGTGGCGAAACTTTCTTGCACCGTGGTTCCCACGAAGCAGGTGAACTCGGCGGGTGCGCCGCGCAGGAGTTCCCGGCGGAGGTCGATGTAACCAAGGATACGATCGAGCGGGTCTTTGTGAGCGTGATAGGGCGCGGCGGCAAACATCGCGCCCGTCATCTCCGACCAGTGGTTGGCGGCGGCGACGGCCAGCGCGTCCTTGCTTTCGAAGTGATGGAAGAACGCACCCTTCGTAACGCCTGCCTTGCGGCAGAGTTCGTCGACCGAGGTCGCGGCATAGCCTTGCGCGCGCACGGTTTCGATGGCGGCGTCGAGGAGCTTGGTTCTGGCGGTTGGCTTGAGCATGTTTTGAACATACCGACCGGTTGGTATGCTGTCAATAGGCTTGTTTCCAGCGGTTATTCGGCAAGCGCCTTGAAGTAGGCGTCAAGAAAGCTGGGGTCGGCCACAGGGCCTGCGGCGCCGAGCCAGTAGTCCGCAATCAAGGCTGGCGACAGCGCGTCGATGGCGAGAAGGGCACTGCGCAGGGCAGCCAGCTGCGTTTGATCGGCAGTGCGCGCCTCGTACCAGATGCGTTCGACGAACGCGTTCCTCGGTTCGAGTTTTACAAAGCAACCCGCGTCAAGACCGAAGCAGTACGCGTCCTCCTGGTGCGCAGCCAATGGATCGTCTCGACCCAATAGGCCCGACCAGAAGCGGCGCACGCGTGGCATCAGCGGTTCGAGAGCAGATGTGGCGGTGGCGAGTGTCAGGCCGGCGTCGGTGAACGTGATCTTTGGCGGCTTGATCACATGCACGTCCGTCCAGCCGACACCATCCGGCGCGCGATTGCGTTCACCGGCGTCGATCGAGCTTTGCATGTCGCCCGCCGCGTCTTCGCGTGCGGCGATCGGATAGAGATTGCGCATCCCTTCGTCGTCTTCGTGGATCGCGATTTCGGGTTCGGGTGCGGTCATGGTGTGCTCAGCTATAGGCCAGGCACCAACCCGGCGCCTTCAGGAAGGCGCGGTCGTCGGGAATGTCGTTGTGGCGATAGAGGCGCGTGACTTCGCTCCACCTTCCGGTCTCGAGAGCTTTGCGAAGCGCGAGCTCCGACTCGTCATCGCGTGCCCCAGCGCACGGAAAGACCGCGACGGGTGAGATCCACTTGGCGCCGAATGCATCGCCGCGGCGTTCGATCACAAAGACCGCACCACGGGCCGCAGCGTTGCCGTCAATGGGCAAGGAGAATGACTCTGTCGTCGTGAGCGGGATCAGTAGTCGTCCGCCATCGGCCAATCGGTCGAGCCACGCATCGGCCGGTCGAGTAGCGCCTGCGTTGACATAGATGACATCCGCTATATCGAAAGGTGCGGTCGCTCCGTCGCCTGCAATGATCTTGGTGTTGCTGTAGTGCGCGAGGTTTGCTTCTGCGCGCGATGCGAGGTCTGGATCGAACTCAATGCCGGTCACGCGGCCGGTGGGGCCGACCATCTCGGCCATGATGGCGGTGTAGTAGCCGCTGCCCGTGCCGATGTGGACGATGTGTTCGCCCGACTTGGGTTTGGCGTTCGCGAGCAGGAATGCGTGCCAAGAGGGTTGCCCGTTGTTGAGTGCGCGCTCCGGCACGATGCCGATCAGGATGTCGGCGTAGAGACGCGCGGGGTCCGCGTCTTTGGTCGAAATGTAGCGGCCGATACCGGCGAACACCGGCCAGGGGCCTGCGCCCAAATAGTCCTCGCGCGGGACGCGTGCGAAGGCGTCTTCGACGGCGACGTCTGGCGCTCTCTCCGTCATCTTCTTCGCGTAGGCTGCGCGTATGGATTTGAGTTCTTCCGGTGTATGCATCAGTGCGCCTCTGCGCGGTGCGCGGCGGCCATGGCTCCCAGCGTCGGGAATTCGAAGTCGAGCTTCGGCATGTTCTGGACTGCCTTCGTCGCGCCGGAGCCGGTGCCCTTGTCGCCACGGCGGTTGATCCAACAGCGGGCGATGCCGGCGCGCTCGGCCGGTGTGTGGTCGTGGTAGAGGCTTTGCGCGGTGTGCAGAAGATCGCCCTTCGTGTGCCCTAGGCGCCGCATCGCGCTCAACAGGTATTCGAAATTTCTTGGATCGGGCTTGTAGGAGCCGATGTCTTCCGCCGTGCAGATCGCGTCGAAATCGACGGCGAGGCGTTTGTTCGTCGCAGCGAAGTTTTGGCGGTCGACGTTCGAGAGGATCACGAGTTTGAAATGGCGCTTCAGGTAGGCGAGCGCTTCAACCGTGTCCGGGAATGCGGGCCATTGGCCCACGGAGAAGCCGAACGCTTCGTGCATAACGTCGGTCGATTTGAGGTTCCAGCGCGCAGCCAGCTTCGCGTGCACGCGCGCGAGGATGTCGCGGTAGGGCAGCGACGGCGTTTCGTGTTCTTGTTCGGACTCGATGACGCCGAAGGTAGCGAGCGCGGTTTCGCGATCGACGCGCGACGTTTCGAGCAACGGTTGAAGCGAGGCCCAGAGCCCGGTTTCCCAGTCGATCAGTGTGCCGTAGCAATCGAACGAGAGCACTTTGAATTCACTCAGCTTCATTGCGCTCAATTCCCTGTGAATGTCGGCTTGCGCTTTTCGAAGAAGGCGCCGACGGCTTCACGGAAGTCGGCGCTGTGAGCGGCGAGGAGCCATTGGTCGGCGTCCATGTGCATGATCGCTTGGTCGAGCGCGCCGGCGACACGGTTGATTGAGCGTTTGATCATTTGGACGGCGATGGGTGGTAGAGCCGCATATTCTTCGGCCATGGCGCGGGCTGCGTCGTGCAGCGTTTCGCGCGGGACGACTTCGTCGAGGAAGCCCCAGCCGAGCAGCGTGCCTGCGTCGAAGAATTTGCCTGACATGATCATGCGCTTCGCGCGCGCGGGGCCGATCAAGTTCACGCAAACGGGGACGGCGTTCCACATCAGGTTGATGCCGATCTTGACCTCGCCGTAGCCGATGCGTGCGTCATTCGCGCCGATGCGGAAATCGCAGGCGGTTGCGATGCAGGCGCCGCCGCCGGTTGCGATGCCTTGAACGGCGCAGATCGTCGGCTGATGAATTTCCTGAAGGGCGCGCATCATCTGGCCGCCGAGTTCGAGACCGCGCCGGCGCATCAGGATCGACTGCGCGTCGCCTTGAAAGCGCGATTGGCTGAGGTCGGCGCCGATCGAGAAGTCGCGGCCTTCCGCACGCACGATGATCGCGCGGGTTTGTTCGTCCCTGGCGAACGCCTTTGCGATCTGTTCGATGTCTTCCATCATCTCGTTCGTGATGGCGTTGCGTTTGTCAGGGCGGTTGAGCGTGACGGTCGCGATATGGCCGTCGCGGGCGACGTCGATAAGGCCGGTGGGCATAGTTGGTTTCCTTTGCGGAACGAGAGCTTCCTTCGGGCGGCGTTGACAGGTCAAGCGGTGGGGCTCAGGCTTGGCCCAACACGAAAGGCCGCCAAATGATCAAGAAGCCGATCTCCGCAGACTCACATATCACGGAGCCGCCGAACTGCTATTTGGATCACATCGATGCCAAGTATCGCGAGCGGGCGCCGACGATGAAACGGCTTTCGACCGTCGGCGATGCGTTTGTGATCGACGGGATGAGCCATCCGGTGCCGATGGGGTTGGTCGCCGCCGCCGGCAAGGAACCGTCGAAGATTACGGCCTCCGGCGTTGCGTTCGAAGACCTCTGGCGCAGCGGTTGGGACTCAACGTATCGCGTCGCCGATCAGGAAAAGGACGGGGTCGCGGCCGAGATCATCTATCCGACCGTGGGCATGCTGATCTGCAATCACCCGGACTTCGACTACAAGAAGGCGTGTTTCGAGGCCTATAACAGGTGGCTTCAAGAATACTGCGCCGTGGCGCCGGACCGGCTGTTCGGCATGGCGCAAGTTTCGATGCGCACGCCGGAAGACGGCGTTGCGGAACTCAAGGCTGCGCACGCGATGGGGTTCAAGGGCATCATGATGCCGGGTGACCCTGCGGTCGAAGATTATGACAGCAAGGTCTACGATCCTGTGTGGCAGACGGCCGTCGAACTCGGCCTGCCGCTTTCGTTTCATATTCTGACTGGCCGGTCGACGGCGATCGACGCGAAGCCACGGGGCCCGCGCATCAACGGGTTCCTGTCAATCATTCGCGGCTGCCAAGACATCATGGGCACGCTGATCTTCGGCGGCGTGTTCGACCGGCATCCGAACTTGAAGATCGTGTGCGTCGAGGCGGATGCCGGTTGGGTACCGCACTACATGTACCGCATGGATCATGCCTATAAGCGCCATCGCTATTGGATGAAGGCGCCGCCGTTGCAGCGTCTGCCCAGCGAGTATTTCGCCGAGCACATTTACGTCACGTTCCAGGACGATTGGGTGGCGTTCAAGACGAAGGATCTGTGCAACGTGCGCCGCTTGATGTGGGCGAACGACTTTCCGCACTCGGATTCGACTTGGCCGTGGTCGCAAGAGATGCTGGCCGAGCACGCAAGCTCGCTTACGGAGCAGGAGCGAAACTGGATCTGCCATGATAACGTGGCGGAGCTTTACGGCCTTAAGATCGCGGCGTGACCGCAGCGATGAACGACGCAAGACTGATCCAAGTGTTAGGCGGGGCCGCTGTCGTCGGCGGCGTGCTCAGGACCGCGTCGGCGTTCATTACGTGGGACGCCGGCAATCCGAAGATCGAAGCGCTCGCCTTTGTGGTCGATGTGGCGCTGCTGTTTGGGCTCATGGGCGTCTACTTCGCGCACCGCGAACGGCTGGGCTGGCTTGGGTTCGGTGCGTTTGTTATCGCGGAGACGGGGATCGCATCCATCGTCGGGCCGGATACCGTTGCGTTCGGTATCGACACGTATTTGGCCGGCGTCCACGCGATCGCGGTCGGACTTGCGCTGCTCGGTATTCAGATGTTGTTGCGGCGGGAAGGTCCCGCCATGGCCGCGATCTGCTGGATTCTCTCGCCTGTCGTCGGTCTCGGCGCCGGCGCGATCGGCCAAGGTGAGATTGGGTTCTTCGTTGGGGGACTTTTGTTCGCGCTTGGATTCGTATTTGCGGGGTTCGACTTGGTGCG
>JANLXP010000639.1:0-3056 GCA_031365165.1 Alphaproteobacteria bacterium | reverse complement strand
GGCCGCGTTTCTATTCGGCTCGGACGAGCGTTTGATCCGCCTCGACATGAGCGAGTTCAAGACGCCGGAGTCCTTGAACAAGATCATCGGCGATCCGGGCGGCGGGCAAACCGACTCGCTGATCCAGCGCGTGCGCAAACAGCCGTTCTCGGTCGTGCTGCTCGACGAGTTCGAGAAGGCGCACGGCAATGTATGGGACTTGTTCCTGCAGGTGTTCGACGACGGACGCTTGACCGACGCGCTGGGCAACGTCGCCGACTTTCGCCACTGCATCATTATCTTGACGTCGAACTTGGGTGCCACCTCGCATCAGGGGCCGGTGCTTGGGTTCGGCGCGAAGGCCGAGGCGTTTTCGGGCGATCAGATCATGAAGGCGATCGGTCAGGCGTTCCGGCCGGAATTCGTCAACCGGCTGGACAAGGTGATCGTGTTCCAGCCGCTGCGGCGCGATCTCATGCGTCAGATCTTGCAGAAGGAACTGCGCAACGTTTTGGAGCGGCGCGGTTTGCGCAATCGCGAGTGGGCGGTCGAGTGGGAGAACTCCGCGCTCGAATTTCTGCTCGATCGCGGCTTCTCGCCGGAGTTGGGTGCGCGGCCGTTGAAGCGGGCGATCGATCAGTACCTGCTGGCGCCGCTTGCGGCGACGATCGTCGAGCATCGCTTCCCGGAGGGCGATCAATTCTTGTTTGTGCGCAGCGACGGCAAGGCCATTCAGGTCGAGTTCGTCGATCCCGACGCTGAGTCCACCGGCCCCGCCGTTGCCGCGGGCGACGGTTCGCTCGCCGCGATCGTATTGAACGCGCAAGGCTCCGCGGCAGAGCGCAACGTGCTTGAGGCCGAGTATCGTGCACTCGCGGCACGCATCGCCGGTGCGGATTGGGAGGCACTGGCTGCTTCGCTTGGGAGCCAGTTTGCCGATCCCGCGATCTGGTCGCGGGCGGATCGCCACGGCGTGCTGGCGCGCTATGCGCTGATGGACCGGGTGAAGGCTGCGATGAAGACGGTGGAGTCGCTGCGCGAGCGGGTGGATAAATCGCGCGATCAGCACGGTTTTTCGCATGAGGTGATGGGCCGGCTCGCACGGCAGATCTTCGTCACCGGCATGGGCGTTGAAGACGCGCTGTGCGACGCGCCGATCGAGGCGGTTCTTTGCGTCGAGCCCGCGCTTGAGAGTTCGGGTGATCCGCAAGAAGCGCGTGCGTGGTGCGCGCAGGTGCTGCGCATGTATCGCGGCTGGGCGGCCAAGCGCGGGATGCAGGTCGAGGACCATGCGGTGGGCAACGATCAGTTCCTGACCGTGTCGGGGTTTGGCGTCTATCGACAGCTCGCCGAGGAAGCGGGATTGCACGTGCTGGAAGCGGGCGACGACGACGAAGGTTCGCGCGTGATCGCGCGCGTGCGCGTCGCGGCGGCGCCGCTCGGCGACCTGCCCGCATCGAGTGCTGCAAAGACCTTGCGGGCGACGATCGAGAAGGCTGCCATGTCGAGCACGGTCGTTCGGCGCTACCGCGGCGGCTCCGCGCCGTTGGTGCGCGACGGCCGGAAAGCCTGGCGGTCCGGCAAATTCGACGCCGTGCTCAGCGGCGACTTCGACCTGATCGGTGTGCGCGGCGGGCAATAAGCCTCGTCCCTTGAGACGAGCGCGCGCTGTCTCTATTTCTCCTTCCTGTTCTTCCGGTCTCGCGAAAGGCGCACACGTGGCTAGAGATCCGTACGACGTTCTGGGGGTTTCGAAGACGGCTTCGGCCGACGACATCAAGAAGGCGTACCGCAAGCTCGTGAAGCAGGTTCACCCCGACTTGCATCCGGGCGATCAGAAAGCGGCCGAGCGGTTCAAAGACGTGGCGTCCGCGTACGACATCGTCGGCGATCCCGAAAAGCGCGCGAAGTTCGACATGGGCGAAATCGACGCCGCCGGTCAAGAGCGCCCGCAGCAGCGCTATTACCGCGAATACGCGAACGAAGGCGGCGCGCAGCATTATCAATCATCCGGCGGCTTCGCCGACTTCGCCGAGTATTCGGATTTGTTCTCCGACTTCTTCGCGGGCGGCGGTGCGAACAGGGACGCGCGCGGCCGCAATGTGCACTACCAGCTGGAGGTCGACTTCCTGACCGCGGCGACCGGCGGACAGCAACGCATCACCCTGCCCGAGGGCAAGCAACTTGGCGTGACGATCCCGGAAGGCATCGTCGATGGGCAAACCATTCGTCTGAAGGGTCTTGGCCAACCTGGACAGGGCGGCGCGCCCGCAGGTGATGCGCTGATCGAAATTCATGTGAGGCCACACCCAGGGTTTGAGCGCAAGGGCGACGACGTGCACAGCGAACTTGCGATTGGCATCGACGAGGCGGTGCTGGGCGCGAAGGTTGAAACGCCAACGATCGCCGGCCGTTTGATCGTGACGATCCCGAAGGGCGCATCGAGTGGTCAGACGCTGCGCCTGAAAGGCAAAGGCATCAAAGGCAAAGGCGGTACCACCGGTGATCATCTGATCCGCTTGAAGATCGTGATGCCAAAGACCATCGACGGTGAGCTGGAAGCCTTCGTGCAGGGCTGGCGCGAGAAGCACGGCTACGATCCGAGGAGCCCCCAGTCATGATCGTCAGCGAACAGGAACTGGTCATCGAAATCCGCGAGCTCTCGATCCTGCGGCTACACAAATGGATACGGCTCGGCTGGGTGCGGCCCGAGCGGCGCGAGGGCGCGGCCCTCTTTCACGAGGTCGATGTCGCGCGCGTGCGGCTGTTGAACGAACTTGAGGATACGCTGGAATTCGACGACGACACGCTGCCGCTCGTGCTCTCACTGCTCGATCAAATCCACGGCCTGCGCAGCCAGTTGCGCAGTGTCACGAAGGCTGTCGACGAACAACCGGCTCACGTTCGCGAACGTATCCGCGCCGCCCATACGCGTATTGCGGAGGGCTGAGGCCACGCGGATCGCATGCGCGCCAAAATGACAGGCCACGTTTTTATTGGACTGTCACCAAATTTCTGTCGACGCGATTCCCGCTCCACGCTGGACCGCCGCTACCTGGTCGGTGACGAGAACGAAC
>JANLXP010000623.1:0-2639 GCA_031365165.1 Alphaproteobacteria bacterium | reverse complement strand
CGCAAACGAAAGAAGCGCTCGGCCACATGGCGGGGCAGAGCCACTTCGGGAAGATCGCGATCGATCTCGCGGCGTGAGTTAGCCGCCGATGCGGCGGAAGCGGTAGGTGCCGGCGTTCGATGCAGCGTCGGCCGTTGCCATGTCGCGCATCTTGGCGTGTTCCGGCGATAGCGCGCAGGCCGGATCGGTTGCGGCGGCATTGCCGGTGATCGCGAAGGCTTGGCAGCGGCAACCGCCCCAATCGATTTCGGCGCGTTCGCAGCCTTTGCAGGGCTTGGGCATCCAGGCGGTGCCCCGAAATTTTTCGAACGCTTCGCTCGTCTCCCAGATTTCCGTCAGTGATTTGTTGCGCACGTTGTCGAACGTGAAGCCGGGGAGGGTGGCTGCCGCGTGGCACGGGAGTGCGCGGCCGTCTGGTGTCACAACGATAACCTGACGGCCCCAACCGCCCATGCAGGCTTTCGGGCGTTCGGCGTAGTAGTCAGGAATGACATGATCGATGACGAGCGTGCCTTCGAGCGTCTTGCGCGCGTCTTCAACCAGCTTCGCGGCGGCGAGGAAGTCTTCCCGTGTGGGCATGAGGGTCGCGCGGTTCGGGATCGCCCAGCCGTGGTACTGAACGTGCGCCACTTCGAGGCGGCCTGCGCCCCATTCGACGGCGAGATCGATGATCTGAGGCAAGTCGCTGATGTTGCCGCGGTGAATGACGGCGTTGATCGTGAGTGCCAGGCCCTCTTCGACTACAACGCGCGCGGCTTCGCGCTTTGCTTTGGCGCCGCCTTTGAAATGCGCGATGGCGTCGGCGCGTGTGGGGTCGACGCCTTGGATCGAGATCTGGACGTGATCGAGGCCGGCGGCGCGCAGTTCCGTCAGGCTTTGCGCATTCAAGCCGACGCCGGATGTGATCAGGTTCGTGTAGAGGCCGGCGAGGTGCGCCGCGTTCGTCAGTTCGGCGATGTCCTTGCGTACCAGCGGCTCTCCGCCGGAGAGGTGCACATGCATGGCGCCTAACTCCGCCGCTTCGTCGAAGACGCGGGTCCAGGTTTTCGTGTCGAGTTCTTGGCCAGCGCGCGTGAGGTCGAGCGGGTTCGAGCAGTAGGGGCAACCGAGCGGGCAGCGGTGGGTGAGTTCAGCGAGCAGGCCGATCGGTCGCAAGTCAGTCACGGCTTCACATAGCCCTTGTTGGTTAGCTCTTTGAGCAGAGCTTCGATGTCGGTGCGGATGTCGTCGGCGTTCGTGTCGTATTCCTTGGCAAGGGCTGCCGCGATTTCGGACACGCGCTTTTTGCCGTCGAATTCGGCGACGATCGCTTGGGCGATATCGTCGAGTTCGAGGATACGTTCGGGGCCGAGCAGCACCGTGCCACGCTTGGCGTCTTTGCGCAGCTTTACGCCGGGCGCGAGTTTCGGGGCGGGGTCCGTCATGGTTTGAACGCGCCGGGCGGGATTAGACCTGGCGTCACGTAGGCGAAGTGGAGCACGTCGAGCATGGCCCAGAGAACGTTGCACTTGAAGGTGAGCGCGTCGAGGCAGAGTTGCTGTTCCTCGCGGGTGCGGGCGTGTCCGATGCAGTAATGGAGCGCGAAGTCGGCGTCGCGCGGGGCTTGCGTCAGCCTTGCGCCAAAATAGGCAAGCGTTTCTTTGGAGACGAAATCGTAGCCGGCGAGCATGCCGTCGACACGCTCGGCGATGATCTTGGGTGCGAAGAGTTCGGTGAGCGAGGAGGCGACCGCTTCGAGCAGGCTTTTGTCGCGCACGAAGTGGACGTAGGCGTCGGCCGCGAAAATGGTGCCCGGAAGCGCCGCGCGTTCCGACCGTACCATCGCGGCGTCGAGGCCGAGCCCGTCGGTCATTTTCAGCCAGCGGGCGATGCCGCCGTCGGTGCCGTCCGTGCCGTCGTGGTCTTCGATGCGCACGCGCCAGATTGCGCGCAGCTCTGGTGTCGGCAGACGCGAGACGATGATCGCGTCTTTGATCGGGATGCGCGATTGGTAGATGTAGCGGTTCAGCGCCCAGGCTTGAACTTGGCCTTTGTTCAGCTGGCCGTCATGCAGCAGGCGGTGGAACGGGTGGCGGTTGTGGTAGCGCTCGGCGCCGATGGCCCGAAGGCGCGCTTCAAAGTCGGCAGGTGAGAGCAGGCTCACAACGCGATCCTCATCCCGTCTTCGGCGATGCGCCAGCCGGCGGCTTCAACCGCTTTGCGCTCGGGCGAGGTGCGGTTCAGGACGGGGTTCGAATTGTTGATGTGGATGAAGTAGCGGTGGCCCGCTTTGGCCTCGCGCAGGGCGGCCATCGCGTCCGTCATGGCGACATGACCCATGCGGCGCGCGGTCTTTTGACCTTCGCCGGAGCGGATCATCTCATCGTCCGTGTACATCGTACCATCGAAGAACAGGATGTCGGTGCCGTCAACTGCGCGCACGATATCCGGCGTGATCTCGGCGCAGGACGGCAGAAAGACGAGCGATTTTCCGTCGGTGTCGGTCAGGCGCAGGCCGATCGAGGCGCCCACTGCGGGGCCGATGCCTTCTATCCGCTCAAGATAGAGCGGTGGCTTGCCGGGGGCTGCGAAGACCTCGGCGGTGAGGCCGGGCAACAGTTCGGTGAGCGCGCCGGGGAGCGGTTTGCGTGCCACGAAGG
>JANLXP010000601.1:0-3741 GCA_031365165.1 Alphaproteobacteria bacterium | reverse complement strand
CATGCAACGCGTGTTGCAGCAGGCTTACGAAAACAAATTGCTTCGCGGCCGGCGGCTGATGACGGCAAAGCGGCTCATCGAGGATCGGCGACGTCGCGGCAAATCATTCAAGAGCGGGGGACGGAAGCCAAGTCAAATACTGTCGTCAACAGCCCTGCTGCGCGCATACAAAGAAAATTCCGACAGGAAGCGGACGCTCGTCCGCAAGGCTGAGGCAACCCGCAATCGGCTTATCTTCGTGACCGAAGCGCTGAGGACAATTTTCACAGATGACAACCTCCTTACCCTTCTCCGTGCAGAGGGCCTTGATACGCTGCCGCGCAATCTTGGCGACCGCCTCGTTGCGAGCGCGAGCACTTAACGATGGCCCGCAAGAGCCAAGCTCGATCCGTTAATATCGCTTTCGAACGAGCGGGCAAGCGCCTGGCTATCAATGACATCCAGCCACTTCGGCTCATTACGGACGGAATTAAAAAGAGCCCGAAATACGCGCGCATCGTCGCCTCGATTCGAGAAGTCGGCATCATCGAACCACCCGTCGTTGCGGTCGATCGTTCGGCTTCCGGAAAATATCTCCTACTGGACGGCCATCTTCGCGTCGAGGCGCTGAAGGATGCCGGCGAGAGTGAGGTCACGTGCTTGATTTCCACGGACGACGAAGCATTCACCTACAACAAGCGCGTCAGTCGCCTTGCGATCATCCAAGAGCACAAGATGATCCTAAAGGCGATCGAGCGCGGTGCTCCGAGCGACCGTATCGCTAAAGCGCTCAACATCGACCTCAACACCTTGAAGCAAAAGACCCGCCTGCTTGTCGGCATCTGCCCCGAGGCGGCAGACCTCCTTAAGGACAAGCACTTGTCGATGCACAGCTTCGCAGTGCTGCGGGACATGGCCCCGATCCGGCAGATTGAAGCCGCGGAACTGATGATAGGGATGAACAAATACACGCTCAGCTACGCACGATCACTGCTGGCGGCGACGCCGCAAGATCAACTCGTGCAAACGGCCAAACCGAAAGTCATCAAGGGAATCACGCCGGAACAGATTGAACGCATGGAGCGTGAGTCGGCCAATCTCGAACGCGAATTCAAATTGGCAGAACAATCATACGGCACGGATCATCTCGACTACGTCCTGGTCAAAGGATACCTCGCGAAGCTGCTGGAGAACGCACGTGTCGTTCGCTACCTCGCGCAGAAGCACGGAGAGATCCTAGCCGAGTTTCAGAAAATCGCCGGCGACGAGAACTCATCCGCCTAGGCGGGCGGGCGGAAGAGCATCGAACGCAGTGATCTTATGGGGACCCGGACCCAACAAGCGCGGGGACCGTTGGAGAAGCCGCACGGTGGGGCGGATCGAGCGCGGTGGTGGGGATGGCGGCGAACCCGTTCGGCGCCCACAAAGCCGGCTGTCGTTTCGCCGGCTGTAGGCACATTCGATCCGCGAATGACCTAGATCCGTGCGGAGCGTGTGGAGGTTGATGGTGATGCTACGAGGAGATCTCGCCTCTACACGCTCCCGACCGCGACGGTCGCGCCCGATATTTTCTTGACCCACCTAATCATCGGCTCCCCATGGGCACCTAGGTACGAATGGGTTCTTTTGGCGCTAATGGGACAGTCCCGTGTTGTTGAAATTACAGGCGATGGTGCCCTGGATTCGACAGACGGAGCCCCGAAGGGCTATCTCGGCTTTGCTCTGCCGCACCGGCCGCGATGGAACGCATTCAGCCTCCATGCGTTTTCATCATTTGAAGTAGCGCAATGGGCTTCACGGAGTTCCGTGCATGGCATTGCTCATAACGCTGTGCGACCAGCAAGGACAACTGAAATGATGAGTGGAACGAAGCTCACGCTTTTTGCGACCGCCGCGTTGATCGCAATGACCCTCGCGACCCCCGCCTCGGCAGCGCCATCGGGTTCATATCGGCAAAGCTGTAGGGACATTGACGAGCTGTACGACCAAACGCTGTCTGCAGAATGTCGAACGCGCGGAGGCTATTGGAGGCACAGCGAATTGGACACGTCCGACTGTGACGGCGATATCGCCAATATCGACGGCCGCTTGGTCTGTACTGAGAACGACGACCGCTACTCTTCAGGCGGCGAAGGTGATGACGATTACGCTTATCGCAACGATGGCGACGGCTGGCGCGATCCTACCCGCGACGACGATCAACCCTACACAAACGGCTATTACAGCTCGCGCCCGAACGACGGTTATTATGATCGCGGAAACGGCTATGCACGCGGTATGGTTCTCTCGCGGAGAGACCTCGCAAGACGTATGGCCCGCCAAGGTTATTACAATGTGCATGATTTGCGCCGCATCAATGGCGAACGGGACTGGCGCGCCGTGGCAACTTGGCGTGGTCGTCGTGTGGTCTTGCGTCTCAACCCACAAACCGGTCGAGTTCTTGCCGCGCGCTACATATAAATTCCTGCCCGGTTGCTTCTCATTAGAGTGATGCGGGAGAGTGATGCGGGAGAGTGATGCGGGTCGCGTTAAAGTCTTGGGCGTCAGTCGTCGGGTCTTTGGCCTGAGACAGTGTCACTTAGTTTTAGCGAAACGCGAACGTGTTGGAATGATTCGTAATCCGCGCAAGTTGGTTTTTCTTCTTCCGCTCGTCATGGGCTTGCCGGCTTGCGCAAGCGAAACAGCGAGTACTGATAACGGCATAGTCGAGGGGCGAGTGTCCTTGGGCCCGACCATGCCTGTTTGCCTTCAGGGAGTACCGTGCGACGGCGTTTATGCAGGTGCCAAAATTATCGTTCGCTTGCAGGGCGGGGAAGCTGTTGCCCACGCGGTTACAAATCAGCAGGGAAAGTTCAGAGTCGACCTTGCGGCCGGCAAGTATATTGTTGGTGTCGAAACCGAGGCTGCGCTTCCGCGTTGTTCGGAGGCCCAAGTGATCATCGCTGCGGGCGTGACGGTCCGCGCAGACATTGATTGCGACACTGGGATCCGCTGAGGCAAGCAAGGCCGATGGGCGGCTACCTTAGGCGAGTAGTTGCCACTTAGGACGCGTAGACCCGAGGGCGACAATTGACCCTTTCCGGACGGCGCTGATACGCACATTGTTCGCGAATTGGGCAGACCAACGGGGTGCAGATCGAGCATGACTTCGCCAGCGATGCCGCGCCCCACAATTCCTCGAACAGTTTGGGCGCTCGGCTTCGTGAGCCTGTTTATGGATATTTCATCAGAGATGATCCACGCGCTGCTGCTGCTATTTCTGACGGTCGGCTTGGGCGCGAGCGTTGTCGTTGTGGGGTTGATCGAGGGCGCCGCCGAAGCGACCGCTTCGATAGTGAAGGTATTTTCCGGCTATTGGTCCGACCGCCTGGGACGGCGGAAGCCACTCATCCTGATTGGCTACGCGCTCGGTGCGTTGTCAAAGCCGCTCTTTGCGATCGCTGGAGCGCCGTTCGTTGTGTTTACAGCCCGCTTCGCGGACCGAATCGGTAAGGGTCTTCGCGGTGCGCCCCGCGACGCCTTGGTGGCCGACGTCACGCCGGAGGCGATCCGCGGGCGCGCATATGGGGTGCGTCAAACCCTCGATACGGTGGGCGCTTTCATTGGTCCACTGGTCGCGATTGCACTCATGGCTCTTTTCGCCAACGACATGAGGTTGGTGTTCTGGTTCGCCCTCATTCCGGCCGGGGTTGCCGTTCTCTTCGTGTTGGTTGGCGTGGAGGATCGTGTCGTTGGGCCAGACGAGCAACGCACGCGCCCGCC
>JANLXP010000572.1:0-2906 GCA_031365165.1 Alphaproteobacteria bacterium | reverse complement strand
GTCGATTGGGGCACGGCACTCGCACCGATCTATTTGGCGCACGACAAAGGCATTGCGATCCACGTTTGGGTGGATGAGACGCGGCCGCGCAATCAGGGTGGATCGCTGACCGCCTACGAGTTGGGTGCGCACGGCGTGAAGCATTCGATTATCGCGGACAATGCCGGCGGTCACTACATGCAGCACGGCGACGTCGATCTTTGCATCGTGGGAACAGACCGGACGACCGCGTCCGGCGACGTCGCGAACAAGATCGGGACCTATCTCAAAGCGTTGGCCGCGCACGACAACGGCGTGCCGTTCTATGTGGCTCTGCCATCGTCGACGATCGATTGGACGATTTCGGACGGCGTGAAACAGATCGAAATCGAGGAGCGTTCAGGCCGCGAGATTACGCACGTGCAGGGGCGATCGGCGGCGGGCGAGGTGCTGACCGTGGAGCTGACAGCGCCGGGAAGCCCGGCGCGCAATCCAGCGTTCGACGTGACGCCGTCGCGATTGGTCACCGGGTTGATCACCGAACGCGGCATCGCCAAAGCCACGCGTGACGGGTTGATCAAGCTCTTTCCGGAGCGCGCGCGGTGAAACGCACGGCAGTGCGGCGGCGTGTTGCGCGCGTGCTTTCGAAGCGCGCGGCCGTCGTCAGCCCGACACCGAATCTGCGCTCTGAAATCGTCGCCGTTGGTCAGCGCATGTCGTCGAGCGGGCTCTCGCCAGGCAAGAGCGGCAATCTGTCGATGCGTGTCGACGGTGGCATGTTGATCACGCCGACGGGCATTCCCTACACAGAGATGCGCGGTACGGACATTGTCGAGGTTCGTGCCGATGGGCGTGTCGCGCCGGGGCAACGCGTGGCGTCAAGCGAGTGGCGGGTGCATCTGGCGATCTACAAGGCCAGGCCAGATGTGGGTGCAATCGTGCACACGCATTCTCTGAACGCGACGGCGCTGTCGTGCCTGCATCGCGGAATTCCGGCGTTCCACTACATGGTGGCGGAGTTCGGGGGCGAGAAGGTCGCCTGCGCACCGTACGCGACCTACGGCAGCGAGGACCTGGCGCGGTTCGCCATTAAGGCTCTGGGGCCGCGTAGCGCCTGTCTTCTCGCCAATCACGGATCGATCGCCTTGGGCGAGAGCGTGCGGCAGGCGTATGATCGTGCTGCGGCTCTCGAGGCGTTGGCTGCGCAGTACGCGCGAGCCTTGCAGATCGGGCGGCCGCGGATTTTGCCGGGACGCGAGATGGCGCGAGTGATCGAGAAGTTCAAAACCTATGGCAAGCAAACGCCGGTGAAGCCATGAGCGCGGTCCTTGTTACGGGTGCGGCGAAGCGGCTTGGGCGGGCGATCGCTCTGAAGCTTGCGAGCGACGGGTATGACGTTGCCATCCACTATCGCTCCAGCAAGGCGGACGCGGAAGCGGTTGCGAACGACGTGAAGCGGCTTGGCCGGCAAGCGGCGCTCGTCGACGGCGAACTCTCGAACGAAACCGAGGTGGCGACGATCGTGCCGCGGGCTGCGGCTGCGCTCGGACATCTGACGGCGTTGGTGAACAGCGCTTCGGTGTTCGAGGACGACCGCGTTGAGACGGCGACGCGCGCGACTTGGGACAAGCATCTCAATACGAATTTGCGGGCGCCGCTCGTGCTATCGCAGGGCTTCGCCAAACAACTGCCGGCAGGCGTGAACGGCGGGATCGTCAATATCATCGATCAGCAGGTGATCAATCTGACGCCGCAATTTCTATCCTATACCGTGTCGAAGGCGGCGTTGTGGACCCTGACGCGGACACTGGCGCAGGCGCTGGCGCCGCACATCAGGGTCAATGCGGTGGCGCCGGGCCCTTCGTTGAAGGCCGAGCGGCAGTCTCAGGCGAATTTCGACGCGCACGTGAAGGCGACATTGCTGCAGCGTTCGTCGGAACCGGGAGACATTGCCGGGGCGGTCGCGTACTTGATGTCGGCGCCTGCTGTCACGGGGCAAATGATCGTCGTCGATAGCGGCCAGCATCTCGCGTGGTCGCAAGACAAATTCTTCGAGTGAGGCGATGAGCGAACGACCGAAAATTCAACCCTTGCGAATAGCCGACGCAAAGAAGCGTATCCGGCACGTGTTCGTTCGCGATCTTGAGCTCAACGCAAATATCGGCGTCTACCACCGCGAGAAAGGGCAGATGCAGCCCGTGCGGATCAACTTGGATCTGACGGTCGAGGAGACGGACGGCGACATCGACGATAAGCTCGAAAACGTGGTCGATTACGGTGCGGTCGTAGACGGGATTAAAGCGATCCTCGCGGGTGGCCATTTGAACCTGGTCGAGACGCTGGCCGAGAAGGTCGCCGCGCATTGCCTTGCGGATAAGCGCGTGAAGGTCGCCAGGGTGCGCATCGAGAAGCTGAAAGTGCTGGCGGAAGCGCAGTCCGTGGGCGTCGAAATCGAGCGCGAGGCGGAAGGCTAGGGTTGGGCGGCACGAGTCTCCGCTTGCAGCCTTTGTCTTCGCCACTATCTTGCCCGCCGTGACCAACGATCAGGACACTGTCGCGATGGATACGCCCGGGCTGATGGCCCAGGGGGCGGCGGTTATTGCCGATTATCTGACGCGGTTACCGAACGCGCCCGGGGTCTACCGGATGATGGCGGCAAACGGCGACGTGCTCTACGTCGGCAAGGCGGCCAACCTCAAGAAACGGGTCGTCGCCTACACGAAGCCGCTCGACCAGCCGGCGCGAATTGCCCGGATGATCGCGAACACGGCGTCGATGGAGTTCGTGCAAACTCGCTCCGAGGTCGACGCGCTGCTGCTTGAAGCCAATCTGATCAAGCGATTGAAGCCGCGCTACAACGTTCACCTGCGCGACGACAAATCGTTTCCGTACATTCTTGTGACGGGCGACCACGTTGCGCCGCAGAT
>JANLXP010000541.1:0-4657 GCA_031365165.1 Alphaproteobacteria bacterium | reverse complement strand
TCGAAGGAAGACCACATCGCGCCGTATCGCTCGGTTTACAAGTCGACGAAGCTGTTCAAAGGGCCAATCACGTTCATGATGGCGGGCTCAGGTCACATCGCCGGCGTGATCAATCCGCCGGACGCGAACAAGTATCAGCACTGGACGAACGACAAGCTGCCCGAGAAGGTTGAAGAGTGGATCGCAGGCGCGACGGAAACGCCGGGCTCGTGGTGGCCGCACTGGGACAAGTGGCTGTCGAAGCTCTCCGGCAAAAGGGTCGCTGCGCGCGTTCCAGGCGACGGCGAACTGCACGTGATCGAAGACGCCCCTGGCGCTTACGCGAAGATGAAGTGACGCGATTTGCTCAGCTGCGGACAGCTTGCTAGGTCAGTGCAGTGCATACCTAGCGAGGCCGCATGTCAGAGCTTACCGCCTATCATCTTCCCGGCGCGTGGGGCCTCCCGTCGGTGAGCCCCTTCTGCCTGAAGCTCGATGCGTTCCTGCGCATGACCGGCATCCCGCACAAGGCGGTGACTGCCGCAACGCCGTTCGGCGGCCCGAAGGGCAAGGCGCCTTGGATCGAGCATGAGGGCAAGAGGATCGGCGATTCCGGGTTCATTATCGAATACCTGAGGACGCGTTTTAGCGTCGATCCTGAGAAGGGTTTGAGTGCGGCCGAGCGCGGGGTCGGGCTCGCGCTGCGCCGCCTCATCGAAGAGAACCTCTACTGGACGATGGTCTACGACCGGTGGATGGTCGATGACAATTGGAAGACGTTTCGCAACACAGTCTTGGGCGGCATTCCTATCCCGACGCGCTATGTGGTTGCGCCGATCGCGCGACGCGGTGTCCGGCAGCAGCTGCGAGGCCACGGTATGGGCATTCACAACGGCGAAGAGATTCGCGCGATTGGCCGGCGTGATGTCGGTGCACTTGCGGACGTGCTCGGCGACAAGCCCTATTTTCTCGGCAACGAACCCACGGAAATCGACGCGACCGCCTTTGGGCAACTCGCGAACATCATGCTGGTGCCGATTGCCTCGCCGGTGAAGGACGAAGCGCTCAGCCGGAAGAACCTTGTCGCCTTCGTTGATCGACTCCGAACGCGTTACTATGCTTGAATTGTGATGGCGCTCACCTGCCATCGCGCCTTTGTGAACCCGGCGTCAAATTCGCGCGGTCTGCCGGCTAGATTGCGCCACAATCGCCCCTCACCTGTTGGCGACGTTGAAAGGAATAAACCCATGCTCAGTCGCGCACTCCTTGCTGCTGTGTCGCTGGTCATACTCTCCGCCTGCGAAGCGGAGGCTACCAAGCCTTCCGGTCCGACCACACCAACGCCAACGAACGCGCAGCAGACGTGGCTGTGCGGGCGCGAGTATGTGAACCATGCGTGGGGTTATCAGCGGCGCGGCGTCGTGCTCGACGCTTCCGGCAACATCTGGAAGTACGATGTCAAAGGCGGGGCGGGGTCTGCGCAGTGGAACCCAACCGACATGACGCGCCTGACCGAGGCCGATCTAAAACTTCGCTACGACGGTGCGATGGTGGTTTCGAGCAAGAAAGTGCCGGTGCCGGAAGTCGAAAAGTATTTCCCGCTGATCAACGACGCTGCACAGGCGAAGCCGACGGAACCATCGCCGCACGGCGCCGATATGGGACAGACGATGGTCTACTGCTACACCTATGACGCGACCGCGCGCACCTATTCGCAGGTGATGCTCGACAATAAGGGCGATTGGGATTCGAAGAATCCATCGCAGGCGGCGAAGAACCTGACGTCGTGGCTGAACAGCTGGTTCAAAGACATCAATTAGGGTCGATATCGCCTGACGCATACTGTTTGAGGAGGCTCGCCGCGTGCTCGGCGAGCCTTCCTTGTTTGATGGCTTCGCGTAGGCCCGCTGTCAGATCCTGATAGTGCGTGAGGTTGTGCCAAGTGATTAGCATCGAGGCCAAGATCTCGTCGGACTTCACGAGGTGGTTCAGATACGCGCGGCTGTATTGGCCGCACGCCCGGCAGCGGCAATCGACTTCCAGCGGGCGCGGGTCTTCGGCATGGCGGGCGTTGCGTAGGTTCACCGGCCCGCGTTTCGTGAAGGCTTGGCCGTTGCGCCCGGAGCGCGTGGGCAGCACGCAATCGAACATGTCGATCCCGCGCATCACTGCGCCCACGATATCGTCGGGTTTGCCGACGCCCATGAGGTAGCGCGGGCGATCGGTTGGGAGATGCGGGACGGTGAAGTCGAGCACCTCGAACATGCGCGCTTGCCCCTCCCCCACCGCAAGGCCGCCGACGGCGCAACCGGGGAAGCCGATTTCTTTCAGCGCGTTGGCGGAGCGTTCGCGCAGGCGCGGATAAATGCTGCCTTGGACGATGCCGAATAGCGCGCGGCCCGGCGCTTCGTGGAAGGCCGCCTTCGAGCGTTTCGCCCAGCGCATGGAGAGTTCCATCGAGCTTTCGGCTTCCGCCTCGCCGGACGGGAACGGGGTGCACTCATCGAGCACCATGTGGATGTCGGAGCCGAGTTGCGCTTGGATCTCCATCGAGCGTTCCGGTGTCAGGTGATGCATCGCGCCGTCGAGGTGCGACTGGAACGAGACGCCCTGCTCGTCAAGCTTGCGCAGTTGGGCGAGCGACATGACCTGAAAGCCGCCGGAGTCGGTGAGGATGGGGCGCGGCCAGTTCATCAGCTTGTGCAGACCGCCGAGCTTTGCCAAGCGTTCGGCGCCGGGGCGCAGCATCAGGTGGTAGGTGTTGCCGAGAATGATGTCGGCACCGGTTTCGCGGACACTTTCGGGCAGCATCGCCTTCACCGTGCCCGCTGTGCCGACCGGCATGAAGGCGGGTGTCCGGATTTCGCCGCGCGCTGTCGCGATCACGCCGGTGCGCGCGACGCCGTCGGTGGCGGTGAGGGTGAAAGAAAAGGCGCTCATGCGCGTTTGCGTATCAGAAGACAGGCGTCGCCGTAAGAATAGAAGCGGAAGCGGTTGGCGATCGCGTGGGCGTAGGCCGCTTGCATGATTTCCAAGCCGCAGAAAGCGCTGACCAGCATGAACAGGGTCGAGCGCGGCAAGTGGAAGTTCGTGAGCAGCATGTCGGCTGCCTTGAAGCGGTAGCCCGGCGTGATGAAGATGCGCGTGTCACCGGCGAAGGGTTGCACGCGGTCGGTCGCGGCGCTTTCGATCGTGCGCAGGCTGGTCGTACCGACGCAGAGCACCTTGCGGCCGGCGGCGTGCGCGTCGTTGACGCTGGCCGCGACGGCGGACGGGACTTCGCCCCACTCCGCGTGCATCACGTGGTCCTTCGTGTCGTCGGCTTTGACGGGCAGGAAGGTACCCGCGCCGACGTGCAGCGTCACCGTCTCGCGTTTCACGCCGCGTGCATCAAGCGCGGCCATGAGTGTTGGTGTGAAGTGCAAGCCCGCGGTCGGCGCCGCGACTGCGCCGTCGCGTGCGGCGTAGATCGTTTGGTAGTCGGTTTGATCGCGCGTGTCGGCGGGGCGCCGTCCGGCGATGTACGGCGGGAGTGGTGTCACGCCCACTTCGGCGATCGCCTCATCGAGGCTCGCGCCGAATTCGTCGAAGCGCAGGGCGATTTCGCCGCCGTCGCGTTTCGCCTCAACAACGGCGGCCAACCGGTCGCCGAAGCGCAAGCTGTCACCGACAATTAGTTTGCGGCCGGGTTTCGCGAATGCGGCCCAGAGGTCGGAGCCTTCGCGCTTGTGCAGCGTAACTTCGATGGCGGCTTCCGCGCTCTCGCCGCGTGCTGGGCGGATGCCGAACAGCTGTGCTGGGATCACGCGCGTGTCGTTGAAGACGCAAACGTCGCCCGCGCTTAAGAACTTTGGCAGATCGCTCACTGTCGTCTCTTCGAACGACGTCGCCCCTTCGTGCACGATCAGCAGTCGTGCAGAATCGCGCGGCGAGGCCGGCCGAAGGGCGATCAAGTCTTCGGGGAGGTCGAAATCGAAGTCCGAGACGCGCAAAATACTATTTCGGTTTAGGCTTCGTGCCGTTGTTGCGTTTCAACGGTACGACTTCGCCGGGGCGGGCCATGAACTTCACGCCTTGCGCGGCGAATTTTTCGCGGACGCGTTCGGCAACGTAGGGCGAGGTGAAATGAGAGATATCGCCGCCCAGCGATGCGATTTCTTTCACGAGGCGCGACGCGATCGCTTGGTGTTTGGCGCCGGCCATCAAGAACACCATCTCAATCTCGCGATTGAGAGCCATGTTCATGCCGACCATCTGAAATTCGTATTCGAAGTCCGAGACCGCGCGTAAGCCCCGGATGATGAAGCTGGCGCCGATTTTCTCGGCGAAATGCATGAGCAAGATGTCGAACGGTTCGACCGTGATCGTCACGCCGGCATCTTTCGCGATCTGAGCGACTTCGTGCTTGACGATGTCGACGCGCTCATCGAGCGGGAAGAGCGGGCCCTTGCCCTCGTTGATGGCGACGCCGATGACCAGGTGATCGAGCAGCTTCACCGCACGACGCACAATATCGAGATGCCCGTTCGTGATCGGGTCGAAAGTTCCGGGATAGAGCCCGATACGTTTGGCCATGGAAGCGCCCCTGCAAGCGGCGGTGAGCCGCCTGCCGATCTTTAGCCGACCTTGGTTGCGTTGCAACCAAGGACCAGCGTTAAGGATTGACTAAGCGGACGGC
>JANLXP010000457.1:0-1101 GCA_031365165.1 Alphaproteobacteria bacterium | reverse complement strand
CGTTGCTTGAACTTAAAAATCGGAACGGTGTGATCCTCGCGCAAATTCCGACGGCGCTCATGATGCTCGCGCTTAACGATGATGTTGTGAATAACTTCCTTGGCTCAGTGAAACGCGAGTGCGTACATCAGCAACGTGTTGATCGCGAGCATCATGAGCGCCGTCGGAATTTGCGCGAGGATCACACCGTTCCGATTTTTAAGTTCAAGCAACGCCGCCGGCACAATGTTGAAGTTGGCCGCCAGCGGCGTCATCAGCGTTCCGCAAAACCCGGCCAGCATGCCGATCGCGGCGACCGCCGCGGGTTCGCCGTGAAAGTGCTGAATGAGAAACGGAATGCCGACACCGGCCGTTAACACCGGAAACGCCGCGAACGCATTGCCCATGATCATCGTGAACGCGGCCATGCCCACGCAATAGACCGCGACGGCAATGAAGAGGTTGTCCGCGGGCACCCATTGCGCCGCGATATCGCCGACGATCTTGCCGACACCGGCCACCGCGAACACCGCGCCGAGCGACGCCAGCATCTGCGGCAACAACGCGGCCCAGCCGATGACATCCATCAACCGCCGCCCTTCTTGGAAGGGACTGGCAAGCGGCTGCCGGAACATTGCGAGCGCGACGATGGTCGCGGTAACGGCGCCGGCGGCGAGCGAAATCAATGTCGCCTGTTTCGTCTCGAAATATGGCGCGATCAAAGCCCAAGGCCCAAGCGCGAGGCCAGGCAACTCGATCCCCTTGATCAAGATCGTCCCGACGACCGTGACCAAAGGAATGATGAGCGCCGGCACAAACAACGCGTTGCCGCGCAACGCCGCGCCCGCCTTCCGCTCATCGCCGGTCGTTGTCGCAACCTTGCCGGTCGCCAAACCGCCGAAGCCAGCGATCAGCGCCATGGTCAGCACGAGCACGCCGTTCCCGAAATCACCCAAGAAGTCGCCCGCGAGAAAGCTCGCGGCGAACAACCCCCAGAACAGGCCGGTCGTCCAACGCCGCGGATTGTCCGCATCGCGCACGCTCAGATAAGCGAACACGACGAAGAGCAGGCCGACCAGCACATAGACCGCTTGGATCGTGATCATTTCGCGCCCGCCTTCT
>JANLXP010000456.1:0-1078 GCA_031365165.1 Alphaproteobacteria bacterium | reverse complement strand
CCGAGTTGGCCTTTGCGCGGGACGGTCTTGCCATCGCTCAAGCGCACCATCGTTTCTTCGACGGTGCCGTGATAGCAGCCGTCGAAGACCAGGATCTTGTCGCGGCCAGTGACGGCGCGGGCCCAGCGGAGTGCGTAGCGGTTGGCATCGGTTGCCGTCGCTGCGACTTGCCAGAACGGAAGGCCGAAGCGGCGGGCGAGTTCGTTGCCGACCCAGACGGCGTCTTCGCTGGGCAGCATCGTCGTGTAGCCGCGTGTGGCCTGCTCGCGGATCGCTGCTGCGACGGGTGCCGGCGAATGACCGAACATCGTGCCGGTATCGCCGAGGCAGAAGTCGGCATAGACGTTGTCATCCACGTCTTTGAAATGTGCGCCGGATGCTTCGGCGACGAACAGCGGATAGGGCGTCGGCCAGTCGGCCATCCAGTGCATCGGCACGCCACCGAACAGCGAAGCTTTTGCTTCGTTCGCGAGAGCCTTCGACTTCGGATTTCCTGCAGCGAAACGGTCACGTTCGCGCGCAGTCAGGCGCGCAATTGCGTCTTCGGAAAGCGGGCCCGCTATGATGAAGCCTCCGCTGCGCGTTTGAGGTCAGCCTCGACGAAGGCGCCGGCGCGCCAGTAGTGATAGGCGGCCCACAGGTTGAACACCATGAAGCTCAACAACGCGTAGCGCAGCGCGTCTTCGCCGAACGTGGGCTTTAACGCGTCGCTAATTGCACCGATCATCAAGGAGCCAAGTCCCATGCCGATGATGTTGACGATGAACAGGAAAAACGCGGAGGCGACCGTGCGCATGCGCACCGCAACGAGGCTCTGCACCAGCGCCATCGTCGGCCCCAAGTAGAACCCGCCGATTGCCGCCGGTATGCCGATCAGCAGGAATACCAAGGTCGAGTCCTGTACGAGATAGATCGCGACGCCGAACGGCAGACCGAATAGCAACGCGATCGTCACGACACGCGACATCATCTTAATGTCGCGGCGCGAAAAATAGTCGGCGCAATAGCCGCCGAGGAAGATGCCAAACCCGGAGCCGAGGCCGAACAGCAGCGCCAAGAAGGCGCTCATGTCGGCGGG
>JANLXP010000437.1:0-1086 GCA_031365165.1 Alphaproteobacteria bacterium | reverse complement strand
GAGCCGCCGGTGAACTACTTTGCCGACGAGCTTCAGGAGAGCCGCTACACGCCGGAAGCGATCCGCACGCTGGGCGTCCGCTAAGGCGTCGAAGGTTTAGCAGTGTTGGGCCGGTCTCCGAGGTAAGGGGGCCGGCCTGTTTGTTTGAGGGATCAGGGATCAGGAATCAGAAGGGATTTTTGAACTGATCCCTGATACCTGATCCCTGATACCTCTGGAGGGGAAGCATGCGCTCATCGTCGAAGCTAGCCGCGGCCGTTGTAGCGGCGCTGACGGTTGTCTTATCGCCTGCGGGCGCTGTCGTTCCGCCCAAGGGCGGGGAGGCTGTGAAGTCGCGCTATGCGACGGAGTCGCTGTTGCTGGGTGTGACGCGGGCGGGCGGGCGTCTGATTGCGGTTGGCGAGTATGGGAACATCGTTCTCTCCGACGACGAGGGTAAGACGTGGCGCCAAGCCAAGAAGGTGCCCTCGACGGTGACGCTGACGGCGGTTGCCTTCGTCGACGGCAAGACGGGTTGGGCCGTTGGCCACGACACGCTGATCCTGCACACGGTTGACGGCGGCGAGACGTGGGTGAAGCAGTTTGGGGGCGGTGAGAGCGACAACGCGCTTCTATCTGTGTTCTTCAAGGATGCGAACCACGGCTGGGCGGTGGGCGCGTTCAACTACACGACCGAGACGTCGGATGCGGGCAAGACCTGGGTTGAGCGCAAGACGTTGATGCCACCGCCGCCGGAAGGTTCTGTACCGAAGAAGCCGGCGGATGAGAACATCGACCCGACGGCGCCGAAGAAGACGGTGCAGGGTGCGGGCGCGGACGACCCGTATGCGGCAGCGACGGGCGACGAGAACCATTTGAACGCGATGTTCCAAGGTCCCGATCCGAACACCCTCTTCATTGCGGCGGAGGCTGGTGCGGTCTACCGCAGCCTGGACGGCGGCGTGACCTGGACGAAGAACCTGACCGGCTATGTGGGCTCATTCTGGGGTGGTCTGACGGCCAAGGACGGGACGGTCTATCTGACCGGCATGCGGGGCAACATCTGGCACTCGAAGGACAAGGGCGCGACGTTCACGAAGCTGGACA
>JANLXP010000428.1:0-1583 GCA_031365165.1 Alphaproteobacteria bacterium | reverse complement strand
TGCGGGCGGGTTGCTGTCGGCGGCGGGGATCGGCGCCTTGCTTTCGCCGCCGACGCTTGGAGCGGCCGCGTTCATTATCGCGGAGTATCTCGAGGTCAGCTATCTCGACGTGCTGGTGATGGCGACCCTTCCGACGCTGCTTTACTATCTGTCGTGCTGGCTGATGGTGGAAGCCGACGCGCGCCGGCTTGGGGTGAAGCCGGTGCGCACCAGCGAGAGCACGGCGTGGGCGTTGGCGCGTGCGCAGGGCTACCACTTCATATCGTTGGGTGCGATCGCGGTTCTGCTCGTCACGGGCATGAGCGCGTTCATGGCCGTGTTTTGGTCGATCGCGCTTGCGTTCGGCTTGAGCCTTTTGCGCGAAGACACGCGGCTGTCGTTGCTCGAAGGTGCTGCGATTGGTGGCGTTTTCGCGCTTGTCGCATGGTTGGTCGGCGAGCGCGCGTCGGCCGCCATCTTCATCGGCATCGGTGCGGCGACGCTTTACTCGGCGGCGATGTGGGTTGGTGCGTGGCGTGATGGTGGGACTGTCGGGCCTGGTGCGACGGCGATGGTCGAGGCGCTGATCGACGGGGCGCGGAATGTCGTGGGTGTCGCCGCCACATGCGCGTGTGCCGGCATCATCGTTTCTGTGATTACGCTGACGGGGCTAGGTCTCAACATCTCGGGCCTGATTGTCGATTTCGGCGGCGGCAATCTCTTTCTCACAATCCTGCTGGCGGCGCTTGCGATGTGGGTGCTCGGGACAGCGGTGCCGGTGACGGCGTCCTACATCATTGCGGCCGTCATGCTGGTGCCCGCGTTGACGAATGTCGGCGTCGCGCCGCCGGCAGCGCATATGTTCCTGTTCTATTACGCCGTGCTCGCCGACGTTTCACCGCCGACCGCGCTCGCACCGTTTGCTGCGGCCGCGATCACGCGCGGCGAGTCGTTCGCGACAATGATGCAAGCGTGGAAATATTGCCTGCCCGCGTTCATGGTGCCGTTCATGTTCTGCCTGTCGCCGGATGGCGTTGGGCTGTTGCTGATAGGCGATCCGTTGTCGATTGCCTGGACGTTCGGGACTGCCTGCATCGCCGTGACGGCACTTGCCGCAGCGTTCGGCGGGTGGATTATTGCCGAGGCGAACTTAAGCGAGCGCGTCGTCGCGGGGGCAGCGGGGCTTGCGCTGTTCTACGCCGATCCGTGGTTCGATGCGGTGGGCCTGGCGCTCGCGGCGATCGCGATGGCGGCGCATGTGATTCGCGTGAAGGGCTGGATCAAGGCGCCAGCCGATCGCGACTGAGCGCCTACCGCCGCATCAGTTCCAGCGGGCCGCCCTTTTCGATGGCGCGTTGATAAGCGGGGCGGTCGTGCAGGCGCTTCAGCAGGCCGGCCAGATTCGGATAGTCCTTCAGGCGGCTGCCGCGCTCTGCGATTTCGAGAATGAACGACATTTGGATGTCGGCGGCGGTGAAGTCGGGGCCCGCGAAATAGGCGTGCTTGCCGATCGTCTCTTCCATGTAGGCCAAGTGGTTGGCGATTTCACTCTCGATGCGAGGCTTCAAAGGTGCGCCGCCTTCGCCCAGCATGCCTACGTAAAG
>JANLXP010000367.1:0-5445 GCA_031365165.1 Alphaproteobacteria bacterium | reverse complement strand
CGCCGCTCGACGCGGTGCCGAAGGGCGTTTCGTTTGTGCAGTTGCCGGCCGCGCGCGCCAAGGATGATTTGTTCGACGAACTCGTCGATGAACGCGGAATAGATGTCGATCAGAGCTGGCATGAAGGCCGGCGCGATCGATTGCTTGCAGCGTTTCGTCAAGCGCGACCCGACGTGCTGATCTCGGAGACGTTTCCGTTCGGGCGGCGGTTGCTTGAGTTGGAGCTTATGGCGCTGCTGGACGAGGCGAAGCGTTCGCCACAGAAGCCGAAGGTCGTGTCGTCGGTAAGGGACGTGTTGCAGCGGCCGCGAAAAGACGTGCGTGCCACCGCGATGGTCGCCCGCGCACGCGATCTTTACGACGCCGTTGTCGTTCATGGCGATCCGCGCGTGTTGCGCGTGGAACAGAGTTTTCCGGAGATGGAGGCGATCGCCTCGCGCTGCGTCTACACGGGCTATATCTGTGCCGACATCCCCCAACGAACCGGCCTCCGGCGCGAGATTCTTGTTTCGGCAGGCGGTGGTGCGGCCGGGCACGGCTTGGTTGCGGCAGCGTTGGAGGCGCGGCGGCTCAGCCGTGCGGCAGAAGCACCCTGGACCTTCGTGACGGGGCCGCTGACCGCGACGCCGCCCGCTGTTGACGGCGTCACCATGGTGCGATCATTGCCGGATTTTCGGGCGCGGCTTGCGAACGCGGCCGTGTCGATTTCGCAGGCGGGCTACAACACGCTGATCGAGACGGTGAAGGCGCGCACACCCGCAATCGTTGTTCCGTTCGAGACGGATCGCGAGCAGGAGCAGGTCACGCGGGCGCGGGCTTTCGTCGATCTGGGGCTTGTGCGGATGATACGATCGAAGATGCTAGAGCCACATGGGTTGGCCCGCCTGATCGATGCGACCGTGGGCTCGACGCCACCGACAGCGGTGATCGACTTCAGCGGTGGCGACGGGACGGTGCGTGCGATCAAAGCGGTGCTTGCGCGATGACGTGGGACCGGGTGCGCCAGGAGCTTGACCTTTGGGCGCGTGAGCGGCGCACAGCAAAGTTCTGGTGGCGCGACGACGATGCGCAGGATGTTTCGGATCGGCTTTCGCGGATGCTTGCGACTGCCGCGCGGTTCGATGTGAAGATCGGGTTGTCGGTGATCCCGGCAAAGCTGAAGCCGCGGTTGGTCAAGGCGCTGGAGCGCGAGCGGCATGCGCAAGTTCTCGTGCACGGATTTGCGCACGAGAACCACGCGCGGCCCGGGCAAGCGAAGCGTGAGCTTGGCGGCGCGCGGAGCCCCAACGAAATCGTTGCCGACTTGGAGCGCGGCCTTGCGCTTATGCGTGCGAGCTTTGGGCGGCGGTTGCTGCCGGTGCTCGTGCCGCCGTGGAACCGGATCGCGCCGGTCGCGGTCGGACAGTTGCCGGCTTTGGGCTATCGCGGGCTGTCGACATGGAAGCCGCGCGAGGCTGTGCATCCCATGCCGGGGCTCATGCAAGTGAATACGCATCTCGACGTGATCGACTGGCGGCGCGGACGTGTCGTGAAGGACGAGGGTTTGATCGCTGGGTTGCTGCTTCGAAAATTACGCTGGCGTCGCGAGAACCATGCGCGGGCGGCAGAGCCACTCGGGCTTCTCACACATCATGCTTATTGGGACGCCGCGAAGGAGCGGATCGTCTTGAATCTGTTGAAGGCGACACGCAGTCATCCTGCTGTCCAGTGGCATACGCCGGCGGCGGTGTTCGGGCTGTGAGCGACGTCACCACTCATCGCTGGAAGTCTTCCGCGCTCCGGGGCGATCTCGTTCGCGGGATCGTGGCGTTCGGGCTGACGTTGTTGTTCTTGGCGCTGGTGCCCCGCCTTACTGTGGCGTTCTTCACCCTTCTGGTTCTGGCAGTCTTGTTTGGGCATTATCTTGCGGGCACTGTGTCCCGCTGGAGGGGTGTCGTTGAGGTGGACGACACTGGCCTGCGCGTTTCGGGCGGGATGTTCGGGCAGCGTACGATCAAGTGGGCGGAGCTTCGGCGGTTCGAGCTTAGGCATTTTCCGTTGAGCCGCGATCGGCAACAGGGGTGGATGGATTTGAAGCTGGGTAGCGCCACGTCGACTGTGTCGATCGACGACCGCCTTGAAGACTTCGGCGCGGTACTTTCGCAGGCGTGGGCGGCGGCGCAGCGTGCGGAGATCGGCATTTCGGATGCGACACACGCCAACTTGCTCGCGGCCGGCTTGATCGCGAAGGCGGGGCATTAGGCGCATGGCCGGCGACGTTCTGACCATCGAGAAATTGTCGGTCGGCTATCGCGACGGACGCTATGTGCGGCCGATCTTGCGCGAAGTCAGTTTGAGCGTGCCGCGCGGAAAGACGGTCGCGCTTGTCGGCGAAAGCGGATCAGGCAAGTCGACGATCGCCGGCGCGGTGATGGGGCTGCTCCCGAAACATCGCGCGGAACAGAGTGGGCGCATTTTCTTTCGCGACAATGCGGCGGAGATCGATCTTTCGCGGCTTTCGCCGGGCGCCTTTCAGAAGCTGCGCGGAAACCGGATCGCGATGGCGTTCCAGGAACCCTCCGCTGCGCTCTCTCCCGTCGTCAGTATCGGTGCGATGCTGACGGAGACGCTTTTGATGCACGAGCGTCTCTCGACGAGCGAAGCGTGGCGGCGCGCGGTGGAGGTTTTGGCGCATGTCGGCTTTCCCGATCCCGACGGCGCGATGAAGCGCTATCCGTTCGAGCTGTCGGGCGGTTTGAGGCAGCGGGCGATGCTGGCTTCGGCTCTCATTTGCCGGCCCGCGCTTGTGATCGCGGACGAGCCGACGTCTGCGCTCGATGTCACCGTGCAGGCGATGGCGTTGAAGCTGCTCGGCGATCTGCAGGACGAGTTGCAGTTGGGGCTACTGTTCATCACGCACGATTTTGGCGTTGTGGCGAACATCGCGGATTACGTGATCGTGCTGCGCGAGGGCGTTGTCGTCGAGCAGGGTACGATGCGTGACGTTCTGACCAATCCGCAGTCCGACTATACGCGCGCTCTGCTTGCCGCCGTGCCGCGCCTTGAGGGCGAGCCGTTTGCGCTGAACCCGACGCACGCGCGTAGCAGCGCGATACAGACTTTGGCGCCTGTATGGAAAGAGCGGATTGGGCCTCCGCCTGGGACGCCGCTGCTCGACATCAAGGACGTGAGCAAGAGCTTTACTGCGCGCAAGCGGGGGCTTGTCGCCGCGGAAAGCGATACGGTCGATGCAGTGCTGGGCGTCAGTCTTGCGATCAACGCGGGTGAGTGCGTCGGACTTGTCGGCGAGAGCGGGTGCGGGAAGTCGACGCTGTCGAAGATGATCTTGCGCGCGCTGACGCCCGACAGCGGGTCGATCCTGATCAACGACGGCAAGACGATGCGATCCGTCGCGGCGCTGAGCGGTAGCGCGCTGACAAAGTATCGCGCGCGTGTGCAGTACGTGTTTCAAGATCCGTTCGCGTCGCTCAATCCGCGCATGACGGCGGAGGAGATCGTCACCGAGCCTTTCGTCATTCATGGCCTGGGCGATCCGGCGCACCGGTTGCGTTGGGGCGCGGCGCTGCTTGAGCTCGTGGGCCTTGAGGGCGTGATGCTGATGCGTCATCCGAATGCGTTTTCGGGTGGGCAGCGCCAGCGCATCGGGATTGCGCGCGCCTTGGCGCTTGGGCCCGATCTTTTGATTTGCGACGAGCCCGTGTCGGCGCTCGACGTTTCAGTGCAGGCGCAGATTCTGGGGCTTCTCGACGGTCTGCGGCAGGACCTTGGGATTGCGAGTCTGTTCGTGAGCCATAACCTGGCGGTTGTGCGAGCGGTCGCCTCACGCGTTTTCGTCATGTGCAGTGGGCGGATCGTCGAGGCCGCACCCACGACTGAGCTTTTTGCGAACCCGCACCACCCGTATACAAAGGCGCTGCTGGCCGCGAATCCGGAACCCGATCCCGACCGAAAGTTGGATTTGGGCGCCCTGATGCAAGGCCGAGCCTCGGACCCGACCGCATGGGACGAGCCCTATCGCCTGAAAAAAGGCGCGAAAGCGCGCTACAAGACGGTCGGCGAAGGCCATATCGTGGCGATCGCCTAAACAATTCGAGGGACGGCATGAAGCGTTCGATCTGGGCCGCGTTGGTGGTCGCGTGTTTTGCAAGCGTGGCCCATGCTGCGGATAAGGTCGCCTACAAAGAGACGCCGTCGCTGCAAGCTGACGTGCAGAAGAAAACGCTGCCGGGCGTGGCCGCGCGCGTGCCCAGCGAGCCCCTTGTCGTCGATCTGAAATCGCAGGGGCGGGAGATCGGCAGGCCCGGCGGCATCTTGCGCATGTTGCTGAGCAAGGAGAAAGACGTTCGCCTGCTCAATACGTGGGGCTATGCGCGGCTTGTTGCGTGGACGCCGAAATTGGAACTCAAGCCCGACTTACTGAAGTCCGTCGAGGTGAAGGACGGGCGCGTCTTCACGTTCAAGCTTCGCGCGGGGCACAAGTGGTCAGATGGGAAGGCGTTCACGTCGGATGACTTTCGCTATTTTTGGGAAGACGTCGCTTCCAACAAGGAACTTAATCCGGGCGGGCCGCCGGTCGAGCTGTTGAACGGGGGCGAGGCGCCGAAGGTCGAGGTCATCGATGCGGTGACCGTGCGCTATAGCTGGTCGAAGCCCAATCCGCGGTTTCTGTCGGCTCTCGCGCAAGCGCGCGAACCTTACATTTACCGACCTGCGCATTATCTGAAGCAATTCCACGTCAAATACGCGAACGCGGCCGAGCTTGCTAAGAAGGTTGCAGCGGGGAAAGCGCGGTCGTGGGCGGAACTGCACAATCGCATGGACGCGATCGACGACAACGACAACCCCGACATGCCGACGTTGCAGCCATGGGTCGCGGCCACGTCGATGCCTGCCACCCGCTTCGTTTTCAAGCGCAACGCGTACTTCCATCGCGTCGACACGGCGGGGCAACAACTGCCGTATGCCGACGCCATCGAAGTTTCGATCACGGACTCTGGTTTGGTCGCAGCCAAGGCGGCGGCCGGCGATGCCGATTTGCAGGCGCGCGGGCTTTCGTTTGCCGACATCACCGTGTTGAAGGCGAATGAGGCGCGCGGGAAGTACAAGGTTCTAACCTGGCCGATCGCGAAGGGATCGCAGGTTGCGCTTTATCCGAACCTGAACACGAACGATGCGGGATGGCGAAAGCTAATGCGCGACGTTCGCTTTCGTCATGCGTTGGCGCTCGGCATCAATCGCGGCGACATCAACAAGGCGCTGTTCTTTGGTTTGGGTGTGGAAGGCAACAACGCCGTCCTCAAGGCGTCGCCGTTGTTTAAACCGGAGTATTTGACGGCGAACGCTGGGTTCGACCCGAAAGCAGCGAACGCGTTGCTGGATCAAATCGGGCTGACGCGTGGCGTAGACGGTGTGCGGCTGATGGCCGACAAGCGGCCGCTTTAGCTT
>JANLXP010000362.1:0-7379 GCA_031365165.1 Alphaproteobacteria bacterium | reverse complement strand
GACACGGGCGCCACATACAGCGTCATCGATAGCGATCACGCCAAGCGCCGTTTCGGACTTACGCCCAACTCGCCCGGTGTCACGGCCTCGGGAAAGCTCTACTCGGCAGCAGGCGAAGCTATGGAGTCGTACACGTACACGTTCAAGACGCTGACGATAGCCGGGATCAAGTTCGAAAATATTCCGGTGCGCCTAGCCAAGCTCGATGACACGAAGCAACTGCTACTGGGCATGAACGAACTCAAACATCTGCGGATCTATCTCGCCTCAAGAGACGGGTTAATCCACATCACCGCAGCCGACGCCGGGCGCGCGCCGCAATAGTACCGGGCTAGACCTCCTCAAACACGGCGGCGATCCCCTGCCCGCCGCCGACGCACATCGTCTCGAGCCCGTAGCGCGCCTTACGCCGCTTCATCTCGTGAAGGAGCGTTGCGAGAATCCGCGCACCCGTGGCCCCGATCGGATGCCCCAGCGAGATGCCCGAACCGTTGACGTTCAGTCTGTCGTGGTCGTGCCAACCCCAGCGCTTCAAAACACCCAGCACCTGGACCGCAAACGCTTCGTTCAACTCGACGAGATCGATGTCTTTCCAAGAAAGCTTCGTGCGCGCAAACAGCTTCTCGACGGCGGGCACGGGGCCTAAACCCATCGTGCCGGGATGACACCCGGCCGCCGCCCACCCGACCAGCGTTCCCATGGGCTTGAGACCCAGCGTCGCGAGCTTGTCTTCGGCCACAATCAAACACGCCGCCGCCGCATCGTTCTGTTGGCTCGCGTTCGCAGCCGTGACGACGCCGCCCTTCATAATCGGCTTCAGCGCTGCGAGCGTTTCAAGCGTCGCATCCGTGCGCACGCCTTCGTCTCGGCTGACGAGGACCGGGTCACCCTTTCGTTGCGGCACCGGAACGGCCACGAGCTCATCGGCGAACTTGCCCTCCGCCCACGCGCGCGTCGCCCGGCGATGGCTCTCGACCGAAAACGCATCCGCCTCCTCGCGTGTGATCTGACACTCCCGAGCGACATTCTCCGCCGTCTCGATCATGCCCGAGATCACGCCGAATCGTTCCACCGGCTGCGACCGTTCGCGGCCCCGCTCCAACCGGTCGTACATCTGCACGTTTCCCGCTCGCGCGCCGGAGCGCATCGCGGTCGTGTAGTATTCGATGTTGCTCATGCTCTCGACACCGCCCGCGACCACGACATCGGCGGCACCCGTTTCCACCATCATGGCAGCCGTCACGATCGCCTGCAGACCCCCGCCGCAGCGACGGTCGAGTTGCATCCCCGGCACCTCGATCGGCAAGTCCGCCGCAAGTGCCGCCCACCGTCCGATGCATGGCGCCTCGCTGTTCGCATAGCTTTGCGCGAACACAACGTCGTCGATGCGGGCAGGATCTATCCCGGAACGCTTAACCGTCTCTCTGATGACATGCGCGGCCAAAGCTTCCGCCGGTATGTCTCTCAATCCGCCTAGATACTTGGCAACCGGCGTACGGACCGGCGCAACGATGGCAGCACGGCGTGTCATCAGATCACTCCCTTCGATGTCAGTTCTTCGATGCGGGCCGGTTCAAAGCCCCAATCGCGCAGGCCCGAAAGATTGTGCCCGCCGATGGCCGGCGGCGGCCCTTGTACGGCCCCCGGCGTCGCCTCGAACCTCGGCGCAGGCGCCGGCTGGACCACGCCCTCAAGCGTTACGAACGCATCACGAGCCACATTGTGGGGATGCGCGGGCGCTTCACCGAGCTCAAGCACGGGCGCAAAGCATACGTCGCTGCCTTCCATGATCGCGCACCACTCTACGCGTGTCTTCGTAGCAAACACCCTCCCAAGCTTTTCTTTGAGAACCGGCCACCGCGCCCGATCCAACTGCGCGTCGAAATCGGGATCGCTCAAACCCGCTTTCTCGCGCAGCAGCGCATAGAACTGCGGCTCGATCGAACCCAACGCGATCCACGCGCCATCCGCGCACTTGTAGACATCATAGAAATGCGCCCCGCCGTCGAGGCGGTTCGCCGCGCGTTCCGCGGTGTGCGTTCCTTCAGCGCGAAAGCCGTAAAAATACGACATCAACGACGCAGCACCATCCACCATGGCAGCGTCGACAACCTGCCCCTTGCCCGTCGCCCGCGCATGCGTGAGCGCTGCAAGCAAGCCGAACGCGAGATAAAGCGCGCCACCACCAAAATCGCCGATCAAATTGAGCGGCGGCACAGGCCGCTCGCGCGTGCCGATCGCGTGAAGAGCGCCCGTGATCGCGATGTAGTTGATGTCGTGCCCTGCAGCGTGCGCAAGCGGCCCCGTCTGCCCCCATCCCGTCATGCGTCCATAAACGAGCTTCGGATTGCGCTTCAACGCGACGTCCGGCCCGAGCCCCAGCCGCTCCATAACGCCGGGCCGAAAGCCCTCGAACAAGATCTCCGCGCGCTCGAACAGCTGCAGGCAAAGTTCGATCGAGTCTTTGTTCTTCAAATCGAGCGCGATGGATTTCCGCCCGCGATGCGTGACCTGGTGCGGTTGCGCCGGCCGCGCGTCCTTGCGATCGATACGCACCACATCGGCGCCGAGGTCCGAAAGCAGCATCCCGCAGAACGGCGCCGGCCCAAGCCCCGCGAACTCCACGACCTTCACCCCGCTGAGCGGTCCTTGCGCCACGAGCTTCTCCTTCGGCTACGCCTCTTTTCGATCCTGGCCGTCCGGAAGTCCAGCCTCCGCCGACGTAACGGCACGCCAAAAATTCCTGGCCCACAAGCGGCTGACAGACCGTCACGCCTGTGGCATCAACATTTGTCGAAGCACAACGGACAAACATGACGAGCATGATCGAAGTCGCACGCTCCAGCGTTCAAACGTGGGAATGCGATCAAATGGGCCACATGAACGTGCAGTTCTATGTCGCCAAAGCCGATGACGGTTTGAGCGCACTCGCGGCCACCCTCGGCTTGAGCCCGCGCGCACGAGGCAGCGACCGCGCCACACTCGTCGCCCGCGAACAGCACATCCGCTTCCACCGCGAGCTTCGCCCGGGTGCACCCTACGTCGTTGAAGCGGGCGTCCTGCTCGCCAAGAGCGAAGGCTTGATCGTCTACGAGGAAATGAAAAACATCGCGACCGGGGCCGTCGCCGCCACCTTTGTCACGCGCACCGAATGGGCTGATACCGCTCTGCGCGGCGGCGGCCTGCCGCTGCCCATCACCGCCGTCGCAAAAGCCATGCCGTTCATGGTCGACCTGCCGGCGCACGGTCAGCCTCGCGGTCTGGACTTGATGCCGGCCCGGCCTGCACCGTTGCTATCCGAGGCCGAGGACCTTGGTCTCATCACAACGTTGCGGTGCACGGTCTTGCGCGAACATTGCGACGCGCACGGCTACATGGTCCCCCGCCACTACATGGCCCGCGTTTCGGACGGTATCCCGAACCTAATCGCGCAGACCCGCGGCGAGGACCGCTCGACAAGTTCGACCGGCGGCGCCGCACTCGAGTACCGCTTCGTGTACCGCATGCCGGCCCGTGAGGGTGATTTGCTGGTTCTAAAAAGCGGCCTGCGGTCGGTTTCGTCGAAGACCTACATCTGGTGCCACTGGCTGTTCGACGCGGAAAGCGGCGAGTGTTTCGCCACCGCAGAAGCCGTCGCGATCGCAATGGACCTGGCGACCCGCAAGGCGATCGATATCCCACCCGACATGCGCACACAGCTCGAGGGCCTGATCATCCCAGGCCTATCGGCTTAAGAAGGCTAAAGCCCCGCCATCGCACGCACTTCGCGCTGCACGATGCCCGGAGACTCCATCGGCAAGAAGTGGCTCGCGCCTGGAACCTTCACGACGCGAATGTCGGGCCGGCGCGCGATCAACAGTTCCACGACAGGATCGGGACACGTCGAACGCTTGTCACCGACAATCAACGTCAGCGGACAACGCAAGCCATCAAGCTCACTCCAAATATCGACGGCGTTGCTGCTGTAGTTGGCGGCTTCCCATCCCGGTGTGCACGCCAGGCGCACCTGCTTGTCGTCGACGAAATCGACGGTGCCGCCAACGATGTAGTCGCGCACGACCTCCTCCGGCCATGTCCGGAACGCACCGCGCCCCCGATAGGCCTCGAACATCGCCTCACGCGACGGCCAAATCCCGCGCCGCCTCTTGGCTTGCGCGACAAGCGGTGAGACGCGGTCCGCAAGCCCCAGCGCGCGCATGATCTTCAGCCAGCGAAGGTAGCCTGGCGGCATGATCACCGGTTCGACCAAGACCAACCCCGTGACCCACGTCGGTTTGGCAAGCGCCACCATCAAGCTCGCGGTCGCACCCATCGAATGCCCGACCAGCATTTTCGGCCGCCCGTCGAGTTCTTGCAGCGTGCGCATGATGTCGTCGCGATAGATATGCCACGACCGCATGCCCTTTGGATTGGCTGCCAGCGTCGTTTGCCCGTGCCCGCGCAGATCGCTTGCAAAGATCCGCATATCGCGCGCCAGGGGATCGAGGAACGTACGATAGGTGAGCGCGTTGAAGCCGTTGGCATGCGCAAAGTGAGCGGCAGGCGCGCGCACGTTCGCCGCCTCCCACACAAGGTACGAAACTTCGCCATCCCACATCTTGATGGCGCGCCGTTCGGGCGCTTGTTGCGCCAAACGCACGGCCGCAGCGGCGGTCATCGGATCCCCTCACGTCGCGCAACGATTCACGCCTGAATCAGTTGCGTCGCGCGAGGACTCTGCCAGCCCCGTGCGCACAACAAAAGCACGACGAATTTGAACGGCGTTCAAAAAACGCCGGCTTGGCGCTAATCTTTGGCGCGCGTCATCGAAAGGGCCGCTTCCCGGGCCACAGTTCCGTTCGTAATCCGCTTGAAGGCGAGATTCATATGATCCGCATCCTTCAGCGACCGGTCGTAGATCGTCACGTCCCACTGCCCGTCTTCTGCGATGACGAGCTGCGTGATGCTGAGCGTGGAACCCCAAATACGTGCCCAAGTCGTCTTCTTGCCGTCGGTCGCACTTCCGGATTTGACGTCGGTATAGACGTTCGGCGCCTTACCCTTCTTGAACGTCAGCGACGACGTCTTCACTTTCGACTTCGAACCGTCGTCGACGCTCGAAGACATGGTCGTCCAAGAGATCCTGAAACCGTCCGCGGCCTTTTCGATCACCACTTCGGAGTCGCGCGATTGCGTGGCCTTCGTGGCGACGGCACCTTGGGTCGCCTGTCCGCTGCCGATCCAGCGGCCGACGAAGTCTTCGATTTTGCGATCAGCGGCTTGTGCGGCTGTTGCGAACAGCAGAGCCGCCGTTCCGAGCGCGAGAGCGATGCGCATGTTTTCGTGTCCCCTTGGGATAAGAGTTGCCGGGCGCCCCTGCCCTAACCGGGTCGCATCAAATCATGCCCGGCCGCCGACGCGCAACGCCCGCCTAGTTAACTTTCGCAGGGCCTTTCAGCAGGTTCAGATGAACGGCCCGCACAATCCGGCTGTTTTCGAACCGCGTGAAGCGCACGTCCATGCCTTTTTGCGTCAGCGTACGGTCATAGTGCGTGACGAAGTACCCGCCGTCCGGCCCCGCGGAAACCTGTACGATGCTGAGCGTGTCGCCTTTGATCACCGCCCAAGAGGTGTCCTGATTGAGATTGAGGTCGCCCGAGGTGATGTCCCGGAACAGCCCGGCTTTGTCCGACGGGCGAAACGTCTGCGTATAGGTCTTCGTATTCGCTGTTGAGGGGAGCTCGTCACCCTCCAACTTCAACGTCGACCACTCGATCGTAAAACCCTTCTCTGCCGGTGCCGGCCGAATCACGACCTGGCTGAAACGAGTCTCTTTCTCCTGGCCTTTTGCCGCTGTCGCATCGACCTCGCCGTGACCGAGATAGACGCCGAAGAAGTCCGCGACCTTGCGGTCGGCGGCTTGAGCGGAAACGGTGGCAAAGGCGAAAAGAACGGCAACGGCAGCAACGACGGCGCGCATGGCGAACACCCTTATGGTTGTCGTGAGCTAACACGCCGCGAAGCCCAAGGCAAAGAGGATACCCGTCACGCCTAGGCGCAACTTCAAATCGCCCACTTTCTGCTTGGACAACTGCCGTTTGGCGCCCTAGAGCCTCGCCCAACAAAAAAGGGCGCGGCTCATGCCGCGCCCCAACAGTCAAAGTGTAGGTCTACGCGGCCTTCTTCGCCGGATTGAAGCGCCCGTAGAACGTGTCGCCCTTCTCCGCCATATCGCGCAGCAGCTTGCCGGGTAGAAACCGCTTTCCGTATTTCTGCGCAAAGCGGTCGCAATCTTCGACGAACTTCTTCGGGCCGACCGTATCGATCACCGAAAGCGGCCCGCCGGTGTAGGGCGCAAAACCCCATCCCAAAATCGCGCCGACATCCGCCTCGCGCGGATCGGTGACGACGTTTTCTTCAAAGCAGCGCGCCGCCTCGATCGCCTGGCGATAGAGGAAACGTTTCTTGAGTTCGTCCACCAGTTCCGGCGTCGACGACGTGATCTTGTACTTCACGATGTCCTTAAGGCCCGGCCACAAGCGCTTCTTACCGCCGTCCGACGGATAGTCGTAGAAGCCCTTGCCGTTCTTGCGGCCATAGCGGCAAAGCTTGGCCACCATGTTTTCGATAAGCGTGTCCGCAGGACCCGACTCATACTTGTCGCCGAGGTCCTTCTTCGTCTGCTCGCGCACCTTGTACGCAAGGTCCAGCGCCACGTCGTCCGCAAGCTCCAGCGGGCCGCGCGGCATGCCGGTCATGCGGCCGACATTGTCGATGATTGCCGGCGCAATACCTTCGGCGAGCATCTCTTGGCCTTCCGCGACGTACGTGCCGAAGCACCGCGAGGTGTAGAACCCACGGCTGTCGTTGACCACGATCGGCGTCTTCTTGATCTGCTTCACATAGTCGACGGCCATGGCGAGCGCGTAGTCGCCAGTCTTCTTACCGATGATGATCTCGACGAGTTGCATCTTGTCGACCGGCGAGAAGAAGTGGATGCCGACGAAATTGTTCGGCCTGACACTCGCTTCCGCCAACCCCGTGATCGGCAAAGTCGAGGTGTTCGATCCGAACACCGCCTTGTCGGTCAGATGCGCCTCGGCCTTCTTCGTTACGTCCGCTTTGATTTCGCGCGTCTCGAACACGGCTTCGATCACCAGATCGCAACCCTTCAGGTCTTCGTAGTTCGTCGAAGGCTTGATAAGCGAAAGCAGCTTTTCTTTCTTCTCAGCCGTCGAACGCCCCTTCGCGATCTGCCCGTCGAGCAGCTTCGTCGAATAGGCCTTGCCCTTCTCGGCTTCCTCGATCGAGCGGTCGATCAGCACGACTTCCATCCCGGCCTGCGCCGAGACGTAAGCAATACCCGCACCCATCATGCCTGCACCCAGCACGCCGAGCTT
>JANLXP010000358.1:0-11133 GCA_031365165.1 Alphaproteobacteria bacterium | reverse complement strand
AAGCTCGGCGTTCGGAAACGAACCCAGCTGAATCATAACGCCAGACGGTGCAGCCGGTGCCGCAACCGGAACTTCGGTCGTTTCGGCGGGCGGTGGTGCGATTTCAACCGGTGCCGGCTTCGCAGCAACTGGTTTTGCCGGCGTGACAACTTCTTTCACCGGGGCCGGCTTTGTGGTTGCGAGCGCGGTCTGTACCGGCTTCGCGGCCTCACGCGGCGGCAAGGATGCGGTGATGTCTTCGCTGGTCTGCGGCGCGCCGCTGATCGAACCCACGGTCGTGTCCATTCCCGGATCGACAGGCGCGTCGAAGTCGGACGCCTTGGTTCCGAACTTGCCGCCAGTTGCTTCGCTCGTCGCAGGCGCGACGGCGAGATCTTGCGGCGACGGTGTCGTCTTGGGCTGCTCGGGCTTCGGCAGCATGTTGACTTGGTCGCTCTCCGGATCCGAGCTCATCAAGCGATCATAACTTTTCGCCGGTGCCGGATCGATCGCGGGCGACGACGTCGCCGGATCGGGAACGATGCGCGTCGGGCCTGCATCGGCGGTCAAGATCGGCAGACCGTTCTGGCCTTGCTTCACGCCTTGATTATAGGCGACCCAAACAACGCCCGCGAATGCCGCCAGCACGACGATGCCGAGCAACACAACGAGCGGACGCGAGCGCGGACGTTCCGGCTCAAGATCAGTGTCGTAGAGGAGCGCGTCATCATACGGCGGCTCATACAAATTGCGGTCAGGATTGACCATGGCTGTTATTCCCCTCAACACGACAAAATAGCGGTGGATAGACGAATCGTGGTGTGCCCGCGCCAGGATACACCGACATCCCACTGATCCTTGAAGCGATTTCTCATTGGATGTCGCCTTCAATCGCGAACAGACGACGATGCTCTTCTAATGCGAAACGGTCCGTCATTCCGGCGATGTAGTCGGAGACGACTCGCGCAGTGCGTGCGGTTGTTGCACCGTCGCAAAGTGCATTCCACTGCGTCGGCATGACGCCGGGTTCACTCAAGAACAACGCGAAGAGATCGGCCACTACACGTTTGGCCTTCGACATCATGCGCGTGACCTTAAAGTGCCGGTACATGTTCTTGAAAAGGAAGGCTTTCAGCGCCTTATCGTTCGCGCTCATTGCGTCCCCGAATGCGACAATCTGTTGCCCGCAGGCGCGTACATCCTCGGCGCTCTGCACCTTCAGGCTGTTTAGGCGACGCTGCGTCTCGGCAATCGCGTCGTCGATCATTGTGCTGATCAAGCGGCGGATCGCTTCATGAATGAGACGCGAGCGATCGAGACGCGGATAGCGCTCCATCAGCTTCGTGAAAATGCCGCCGACGAGTGGCAGCGATGCCACTTCTTCGATAGTGAACAGCGCGGCTCGTAATCCGTCGTCTATGTCATGGTTGTTGTAAGCGATGTCGTCTGCAAGTGCAGCGACTTGGGCTTCGGCGCTCGCGAACGAATCCAAACGCAGATCGAACGTCGTGTTGAATTCTGCGATCGCTTGCGGGATCGGTTTGTTCTTTGAAGCAGCGCCGGTGAGCGGCCCATTGTGCTTGACGATGCCTTCGAGCGTTTCCCACGTGAGATTCAGGCCGTCGAATTCCGCGTAGCGCTGCTCGAGCTTCGTGACGAGGCGCAGCGCGTGGGCGTTGTGATCGAAACCGCCATACGGTTCCATCGCAGCGGCCAATGCGTCTTCGCCGGCGTGACCGAACGGCGTGTGGCCCAGATCGTGCGCGAGCGCGAGCGCCTCTGCCAGATCGTCGTCGAGCCGCAGGACGCGTGCGATCGAGCGCGCGATTTGGGCTACTTCCAGCGAGTGCGTGAGGCGTGTGCGGTAGTAATCGCCCTCGTGGTACACAAAGACCTGCGTCTTGTGCTTCATGCGGCGAAAGGCGCCCGAGTGGATAATGCGGTCGCGGTCGCGCATATAAGGCGTGCGGGTCGGGCTTTCGGTTTCGGCGAATTGGCGGCCGCGGCTCGTCTCCGCCCGGGAGGCGATGGGGGCAAGATCGGTGTGGCCTCGAAAACCGCTCAACTGAAGCACCTTTCGTGGGCGGGTTCCGCCTGGCCCCCGGTTGGGCCTTGGACGCGAGCGCCCGCGCGCACATATAATGGTAGTGCTACGATCTGCCTGTTTAGCGGGCGCGAGGTTAACCGGAAGTTACCGATGGAAACTGCAACTGAAGTTCGCGTGAGCGCCAATGCCGCAAAGCGCATCGCTACGCTGGCGGCAGCAGAAGGCCCAGGCGCGATGTTTCGCATCGCCGTCAACGGCGGCGGCTGCTCAGGCTTTCAATACGAGTTCTCGTTCGACGGTGCGCGTGCCGACGACGACGTCCTGATCGAACGTGACGGCGCGCGGGTGCTGATCGACCAGGCGTCGCTGGAGTTCCTAGGCGGCTCCGAGGTCGACTTCATCGAAGGCCTGATGGGTTCGCATTTCGAGATCAAGAACCCGAACGCGAAATCGTCGTGCGGCTGCGGAACGAGCTTTTCGGTTTAGCGCGCGAAGACTATTTCTTGGATGCGCGGCGGTCGTCTTCCGCCTTGAGGTATTCAATCAGCGCCTCAGCGTCATCGTCGTTTAGACTCAGGTTCGGCATCGGCAGATTGCGAAACCGCTTCGTCAACGCGACCGCGACGGGGTCTTTTTCCTTGAGCATCTTGTCCGGCTCCTTGATCCACCGGAGCAGCCACGCCTTCGGGCGCGAAGTCGCGACACCGGCGAGATCCGGGCCCAAGCGGTCGCCACCGCCGATCGTGTGGCAGGAGTCGCAGCGCGTACGATAGAGGTAGTTGCCGCGCGTGCCGGCGGTTACTTGGACGGCCTTATCGTAGGATAGACCTGAGTCGTTGTTGCCGCTCGCAAAGTTCGTCAGGGACTCGCCGAGTAGGTCCGCCAGAATCTTGGGATCGTCGTAGGGAGTCCGTTTGACCCAGCTGCCATTCGGTTCGTTGCCCATGATGAGACGCGTATCGTGCTCTTTGAGCTTGCCGGGGGTGTTGGGTCTGATGCCCAAGCGCTTTTGCAGGAGTTCGATGTCTTTGCGCTTCCCCGTTAGGAACGTCCAGCCGGGTCCAATGTCGAAACTATGCATGTAGCGCTTTAGCGCCTTGGGCGTATCGCGCTCAGGGTCGATCGAGATCGAGTACATGAAAATGTCTTTACCGACGCGGCCGCCGAGGCGGGTGTACACCTGGCGCAGCTGTGCCGTGTCGAGCGGGCAGATGTCGCCGCAGCTCGTGTAGATGAAGTTGATCGAAACCGTCTTGCCGCGCAGAAGGTCGTCGTAGAATTTTACCTTCTTCCCGTCTTGCGTCGTCAGAACGACGTTCGGGAAGTAGTTGCCGTGCCAACCGCCCTCAGCGGCTGCCGCCGAGACTTCGGCGGCAAGCCATGCTGTGAGGAGGACTAGAGCGGCGAACCAGATTGCCGCTCGTTTCATGGTGCTCCTGCGGGGGGCGGCGCGCCGTTGACCGCCGTTTGGAGGTCGTAGCTGTCCTCATACTCCACACCCGCCCACGTGGCCTTGGGCGACGGGATGGCGATGGTCTGTCCCGGATTACGGATGTCCCAACGCAACAGCATCGCGTGATCCTCGTGCTGCGTGTTGTGACAGTGCTCCATGAACGTACCCATGAACTCCCGGAAGCGGAGTGCGATGTCGACCGTGCCGCTGTTATCCGGCCCTGGGCCAATCCGATATACGTCCTTGCGAGCCCACTTCTCCCACGCCGGCGGCGGCAGACCGTCGCGGGCGAGAATGATGCCTTCCTCGAAGTGGATGTGCACCGGATGCGACCAGCCATCGTCGGCACCCAGGGCGCCATCTCCGCTGCGAAGATGCCAAATTTCCAACGTGTCTTTCGTCGGTGCGGCCGACACGCGGTGCGAATCCATGTTGAAGCCCGGACTGCCGTCGGTCTTGATCGTCCAAGGATTTTCGTCGCTCGTGCCGCCGCTGCGGCCGAACTCGAACGTATGGTGACGAGCAGCTGCCATTTCGGCGGCGGTCGCGCGGGGAAGCGGAATCATCTGCTTCTTGCCTTCGACATAGTCGGCCGGGTTCATGCTCTGGTCAGAGGTACCTGCAGCCAGTGCGACGACGCGGAACTCCATGATCGCGCCGACCGCTGGGTCGCCTGTATAACGGCCCGCCACGACGTCTGAGATTGGGATCGCACCGGTCGGCTTACGGCCGTTTTTGTGCTCCATCAGATTGTACATGTAGAGCTTCGTGCCGACGGGGACCTGCTTGAAATCGACGACGATGTCATAACGTTCGGCAATGCCTTGCTCCGGCAGATCTTGCGATTGCGCGTTCGGGAAAGGGACCGCGTGCTCCATGATGTTGCCGTCGTTGCCGACCATGTAGAACGGTACGCGTTGTCCCGCCGCGGTCGCGATCGTGAGTTTGAAGAAGCGCGAAACGCTGGCGTTCAAAATGCGGAAGCGATACCGCCGCGCGCGGACGTTCATGAAGGGCTTGTACTGCCAGTTCACCGTCATACGGTCGCCAAGGAAGCCGTCGGTATTGAAGATGTTGAAGAACAACTGGCCGCTCGCGTCCCACGCCTTGTCGGCGACCATCAGGTTCACGTCGTAATCGCGGTTGCCCCAATCGAGTGCCGTGCCGGAAGGCAGGCACAGATTGACGTTTACCGGATTCATGTAGTTGCAGCGCCAACCTTCGCGGCCGCGATCGACGGCGCTGTAAAGGTTCGCCATGGCGGCGCTGCCTTTGTAGACGTTCTGCGCCGTGTAATCGAGCATGTGGTCGTGGAACCAGTGCGTGCTCATCGTTTCGCGCCAGTCGCCGCGAATGAGCGTCGTGCCACCTGCGCCGTTCGGCGAGCCCGCGTGCGGGTCCGTGGCGCCGGTGTTGATCGTGTCGTAGCCTGCCAACACCATCGGCCAGCGATAATCGTAGTACTCACCCGGGAAGAAGTACGCCGACGTGTAACCGTCGCTTTCCGCCGGGTGGTGACCGTTATGATAGTGCGTTGTGATCGTATGGCGGCCGAAACCGTTGTTGGCGCCTTGATCGATCGGCAGCGCGTTGAAGTGACGGAACAGAACCGATTCGCCGTAGCGCGCCATCAGCAGCTTCGGTGGCAGCGTGCCGTCGAATGTCCAAACAGAATTCGGGTCCTGCACCGGCATGTTCGGATGCAAGCGCGGCATCGTGTTCTTGGTCGTGCCGCCGTGATAGTAGAGGCCGCCGATTTTGAACTCACCGACGGCATAGCCGTGGCGTTGTCTGGTGTCGCGCAGACCACCGTTGGCACGGCCGCCGGCTTGGGCACTCTGGAAATAGACCGACGGTTTGAACTCGCCCCAACGCTGATGCGCGAACCACTCGCCGCTCGGCCGACCTTCGGCGACGCTCGTATAAAGTGTTTTGCTTTGGGGTGCGTAGACGCAGTCGTTGATCTTCGAGTGCCACGGGTTTTGCCCTCCGACGTTCGCATTGCGCCCAGGCAGCGGGTAGATCGTCTGCTTCAAGAACGTGTCGAGCGAAGCGCCGGTCGGGCCGCTGGTGCAGGACTGCACGGGCGGAAGCGCGGTGCAGCCGACGCAATCCGTTGTCGGAACCGGCGTCGTGCCAAATTCTTCGAAAAGATTGAGTTCTTGCGACCATGGAAGCGCGCCGAAGACCGGGCTTGGCGCGGCGCCAGTCGGGATATCGAACACTCCGGCCGCAAATACTGTTGAAGAAAAGACCGCAGCGGCCGTCACGGCGCACGCCGCTCTCACCGCACAACCTATGGTAGCGAACTTCATTGTCTTACGTCCCCGATGACCGAATTGTCAGGTTCCAGTTTGTAACCTGATTGTAAGGAATAAAATCGGGAGTGCGAAATCACCGCTCATCTCCAGGAAATTTGGAGACGGCTCGTTGCGTATGCGACACAGTGAACAAAGTTTAAGAATAGGCGCCACGGTTGTATGCGGGGCGATGGTGTTCGCACCCCAGGCGAGCAGGCCGGTCGGTATAGTTCGCCAGTCAAGTTTATGCCGTATCTTCTCTAGTAACACTGTAATTACTGAATGCACATTCCCCCTTCTCTTCAATAATTCCATGTAATAACGCGTACTACTTATTTGTATTACTGAACTCTCGTATGCTGAACGCTTTACCAAGTAAAAAAAGATATGGATAAGCTCGAAAGTGGTAGGCCGTTTATCCTTTCGGATAGTGTCCGCTGACCCCGTAATTTGCGATCCCCTTGGCAGCGAACTTGCGTGACCCGAAACGTCGGTCACGAGCTCGGCACAGTTTACCAACAGAACATGAGGTCCTTTGTCGCATCCTTGCGATGGAATAATCTGGAAGTTATTCGCCCGTCATCGCAGTGTCATGGGGGGAACATCGTACTGTTATGAGGCGAGCCGTCGCGTTTTTTTAGGGGAAATCTGGTGTTTTCTGCGGTTTTTGGACGATAACGAACTTGCCGCCAGCGGCAGGTCCAATCGTCAGTGCTGCAATTCTGCATCGGCAGTGTTGCTTTAGGTATTAAGGTTTCGAGGGGGAAGCGGGGATGTATGTCGCAGGGTTTCAGTGGCAGGTGCCACAACCCAAAGGCGATGGGGCGCGTAGCGATACGGCACACGGCCGCGAAGTATTGAGCGAATCTCTACTTCGTCTCTCTTTGAGTTTCTCACGGTATTTGGACGGCAAAGGACGCTCGCTGGCCGGTTTGGCCGCGCTCCTCGGCCAATTCAGCAACTCGGGTGCTGAGGCACTCAACACATCGATCATTTGCGCTGCGCCCTTTTGGGCGGTGGCGAAACAGACTTAGGGTGGAAGGAACATACAATGGTTAAATACGTCAGGTCGGATCTTGAGTTCATTCTTCAGCAGATCCTGATTTCCGAAAGGCACGCCGCGGGCGAAAGCCTTTTGGACATGATCCCGAACCCCGAGTTCGCGTTCGGTTTGCGAACCCTTGACGGCACGTTCAACAACATCCAGCCCACGCGAAGCGAGTTCGGTGCGGCGGACAATGTGTTTCCGCGCCTGGTCGATCCGGTGTTCCAGGTTGCGGATCCGCGTCCGCCCGGCTTTTTCGGTCCGTTAGACCCCGGCGGGACGACACCGACATCCTATCAGCAGACCTCAGGTTTGGTTTTCGACTCGGAACCGCGGACGATATCGAACTTGATCGTAGACCAGACGATCCATAATCCGGCTGCTTATGCGACGGCGTATGATCCGGGTTTGGACGGCATCTTGAATTATGGCGCGCCGGGGAACGATGACGTCCTGAAGGACGGTGTCTCGATCGTCACAAGCCCTGGAGCGGACCTTGTGTTCGGGACGGGCGACGACAAGGAAGTCTTCCAGTTCAACAACGTCACCTCCGATGCGGGACTGTCAGCGCCGTTCAACGCCTGGATGACGTTCTTCGGCCAGTTCTTCGACCATGGCCTGGACCTGATCTCGAAGGGCGGCTCCGGCACGATCTTTATTCCGCTGCAGCCCGACGATCCGCTCTATGTGCCGGGCGGGACGAGCAACTTCTTGGTGTTGACGCGGGCGACGAACCTGCCCGGCGCGGACGGCATCCTTGGTACTGCCGACGACATTCACGCGAACACAAACACGACTTCGCCGTTCGTCGACCAGAACCAGACTTATTCCTCGCATCCTTCGCACCAGGTTTTCCTTCGCGCTTATGCGCTCAACGCCGATGGGCATCCGGAAGCCACGGGCGGGCTGATCACCAACCGCGATCTTGGTGCCGATGGAAAATTCGGAACCGGTGACGACGTCGAGATCGGCGGTATGGCAACGTGGGCCGTCGTCAAGGCGCAAGCCCGCGCCATGCTGGGCATCAACCTGACCGATGCCGACTTCGCCAACGTCCCGCTGCTGGCGACCGACCCGTACGGCAATTTCATCAAAGGACCGAACGGGTTTCCGCAAGTCGTCATCCGCACCGGCAACGGCGCGGACGGGATTGCCGGAAATGCCGACGACACGACGATCCTGGTCGAAGGCGACCCCGCCGCGAACGGCGGCCTCGGCATCAGCCTGACAAACGCGGTCAGCACCGGCCACGCGTTCCTGAACGATATCGCACATACTGCGGTGCCGGTCTTCGTCAGTGGCGTTCTAGCGCCGGATAGCGACAGTGCGGTCGGCCTGTCGGAACTGGGTACCTACGACAACGAGCTGCTCGACAAGCACTACATCGCCGGCGACGGGCGGGTGAACGAGAATATCGGCCTGACGACGGTTCACCAGATTTTCCATTCCGAACACAACCGGCTGGTTCAGCACACGAAGGACGTTGCGCTGGCGACGGGCGATGTTGCGTTTCTGAATCAGTGGCTGTCGCCCGACGCTCAGCTGACGGTCTTTCCGCCGGATCAAGCCGCAATCGACGCGTTGCACTGGAACGGCGAACGCCTGTTCCAGTCGGCGAAGTTCGGCACCGAAATGCAGTATCAGCATTTGGTGTTCGAAGAGTTCGCGCGCACGATTCAACCGAACATCGATGCCTTTATCGACTTCGACGATACGATCGATCCGTCGATCGTGTCCGAGTTTGCGAATACGGTGTACCGCTTCGGTCACTCGATGCTGACCGAGACGATCGACCGGCTCGATCCGAATTTCGCGAACGATCCTATCGGGTTGGTGCAGGCATTCCTCAATCCTCTCGCGTTCGCCGGTAGCGGCCCGACGCCGGAGGAAGCGGCCGGTGCCATCATCCGCGGATTGACGCGCGAAGTCGGCAACGAAATCGACGAGTTCGTCACGGAAGCCTTGCGCAACAATCTGCTTGGTCTGCCGCTCGATCTGGCGGTGATGAACCTCGCACGCGGCCGCGACACCGGCGTTCCGACGCTCAATGCGGCACGGCGCGAATTTTACAACGGGACCGGCGATAGCCAGCTGAAGCCTTATACGAGCTGGGTGGATTTCGCCGAGCACGTCAAACATCCCGAATCGGTCATCAATTTCATCGCCGCTTACGGCACGCACGCGTCGATCCTTGCTGCGACGACACTTGACGAAAAGCGCGACGCCGCAATGCTGCTCGTCTTCGGCGGCACCGGCGCACCCGCGGATCGCCTCGACTTCCTGAACTCGACTGGCGCCTACGCGAATGTCACGCAGGCTGGAAAAGACGGCATCCTGGGTACGGCCGACGATAGGCATGACGTGACGATCACCGGCGTCGACGCGATCGATCTTTGGATCGGCGGTTTGGCGGAAGAGAAGATGCCGTTCGGCGGCATGCTTGGCTCGACGTTCAACTTCGTGTTCGAGAACCAGCTTGAGAACCTGCAAGACGGCGACCGGCTATACTATCTGCACCGCGTCGCGGGGCTGAACTTCGAATCAGAGTTGGAGAACAACACGTTCGCCAAGCTGATTATGCTCAACACGAACACGACCCACTTGCCCGGTCTTGTCTTCTCCACCCCGGCCTATACGCTCGAGGTGGATTCGAACCTGCAGTTCACGGGTCTCGGCACCGACTTCCGTGACGACCCAACCGGCGGCAGCGCGCTGGTCCCGCTCGTCATTCGCGACAATCCGGACACGATCGGTCCCGACGGCAATTATCTGAAATACACCGGTGAGGATCATGTGGTGCTCGGCGGCACGGCTGGCGACGACATCATCGTCAGCAGCGTCGGCGACGACACGCTCTATGGCGACGCCGGCAACGACCGCCTTGAGGGCGGCTACGGCAACGACCAGATCGAAGGCGGCGACGGCGACGACATCATCACCGATATCGGCGGCGACGACACTCTTCATGGCGGCGCCGGCAACGACGTCATCCACGGCGGCAACGGGACCAACTTGATTCTGGCTGGCGACGGCAACGACTTCATCGTTACCGGCGACGACTTCACGGAAGTTTTTGCCGGCGAAGGCAACGACTTTATCTTGGGCGCCCGGCTGGATATGCAATTGATGGGCGGCGGCGGCGACGACTGGTTCGAAATCGGAACCCAGGACGGCGCCCCCGGCGACAACTTCGCCAACATTCCGCCGCAAGCCTTTATCGGCGGCAACGACGTGTTCCTGGGCGACGGCGGCTTCGACGAAATGATCGGCGAAGCGGGCGACGACATCTTCGTCGGCAGCGAAGGCACGGACAAGATGCTGGGCGGCATCGGCTACGACTGGGGTACGTTTAAGGACGACCACTATGGCGTAACGATCGATATGAGCCGCATTGCCTTCGAGCAGTCGGCGCTTTCGCCGTCTGCCGCGGGTGTGCACCAAAAGTTGCGGATCGAAGGCCTTTCGGGATCGTCGCACAGCGACGTGTTGCGCGGCGATAACGATACGGCGGCAACGATCGGCGGCGTGGGTATTGCCAACAACACGCTCACAAATATCAACCTGATCAGCGGCTTGCAGGGTTTCCTCGACGAGGCGCTGGGCGTGCTTCCGGGAACGCATGTCACCTCGTTCGACGGCGGCAATATCATCCTGGGCGGCGGCGGCAGCGACATCATCGAGGGCGGCGGCGGCGACGATCTGATCGACGGCGACAAGTGGCTCAACGTACGTATCAGCGTCAAAGCGACCGTCGATCTGGACCACAACGGCATCGCAGATCGCGACGCGAACGGGCAGCTTGTCCTCGGCGGCGAAATCGCCAGCTACGACAGCATGAAGCCGATGGCGGCTTTGATGGTTGAGGGCGTCTATAACCCCGGCCAGCTGGTTGTCGAGCGGGAAATACTGTCGGCGGCGCCGGCGTTCGATACCGCAGTCTTCTCGGGCCTGATGGCCGACTACAACATCACGACCGACGCGAATGGCGTGACGACCGTGACCGACGCCGTCGTTGGCCGCGATGGTGTCGACCACCTCGTCAATGTCGAACGGCTGCTGTTCAACGACGGCTCGGTTACGATTCCGGGCTTCGAAGGCCTCAACAACGATCCGCTCGGCCTGCTGTCGATCAGCGACGCCACACCCGCGACGTTCCAGACGCTAACCGCGTCGATTGCCGGTGTCACGGATGCGGACAATACGGCGACCGGCGGCCATGTCTCCGGACCTGTAGCCTATTACTGGCAATTCGAGGCGATTCCGGGTTCAGGCGTGTTCCAAGACATCACCCGGCTCGCCGAAGGCGGCG
>JANLXP010000335.1:0-7488 GCA_031365165.1 Alphaproteobacteria bacterium | reverse complement strand
CGCCGCCGTCGCCGCCTTCGAGCCAGTCGTCGCCTTCATTGCCGATCAGCGAGTCGTCGTATTCGCCACCCTTGAAGATGTCGTTGCCCGAGCCGCCTTGTATCTCGTCGATGCCAGCGCCGCCTACGGCATAGTCGTGGCCGTCGCCGAGGAAGACGATGTCGGCGCCCATGCCCGCGTAGACGCTGTCGTTGCCAGCTTCGCCGTGTATGACGTCGTCGCCGGCCGAGTCGACGATCATGTCGTCGCCGGTGCCGCCGTAGAGGAAGTCGTTGCCGTTGCCGCCGTCGATCCAGTCGTTGCCGCCGTCGCCCCAGACCGTGTCGTCGTCGGCGTGACCGGCTTGCAGGCGGTCGTCACCCTCGGTGCCGCCCAAGACCATCGTGTTGCCGAAGAAGTTGTCGTCGCCGATGAAGTGAACGGTGCCGTCCGCCAGCTTCTCGACCAGGTAAGCGCCCGTAACTGGGTTCTTCAGCCACGTCGCCGGGTCGTCGGTCACGCTGCCCGCTTCGACGGTGTATTCCGGCGTGAGGAAGATCGAGGCCGGGATGTGTTTCGCGCCGGTGTTGGCGATAATCATATCGGCGAACGAGTTGTTCTCGATCTGGAAGCCGAAATCCATGCCTTCGATGCGCGGCAGGTAGTAGAGGCGGTCGCCGTCCTGCAGATTCTCGAGCTGCGTCTCGAAGATGAAGTTGAACGTCGAGCCCAGAAGGCCGCCGAACAGATTCTGCTTTTCGGCCAGGCCGCCCATCCAGAGGTCGATATTGTCGACGCCGGTGACGGAGCCCGTGCTCCACTGCGCGTGAACTGCGACGGCGCTGTTCACGTCGTTCGCGTAAGCACCAAGGCTGTGCATGAAGTTGTAGGCATCGGTGCCGACGTTCGCCGGGTTCAAGCCGTTCTCAATCAGTGTCAGCGCCGCGGCACGCTTGGCGGTCGCGTCGGTCGCACTCGTAATCGACGTGTGCGTGCCGTAGGCCGCGATGAAGTTCATCAGCGATTCCGGATGCTTCAGGAACTGGCCGAACTCCAGCCAGTTTGAGTACGGCTTGAGCGTGACGTCGTGGGTCGCGTCGTAGGCCTGTGCACGGACGAGATTCAACGGTGCCACGCCCGTGTCGCGGCCGCGTGCGATGTTCAATGCGGCGAGGTCGAGCGGTAAGCCCAGCAGATTGTTTCGTACGGCGCCGGTGACGAACTCGTCGATTTCCGAGCCGATTTGGTGCGTCGTGCCTTGGATGATCTGAGCAGCGCCGGTGTCTCCGAGCGCGGCAAAGGCCAGCGGGTTTGTGAACGCTTGGATCAGGCCCAAGTCGGTCAGCACGGGCTTTCCGTCTGGTCCGATTACCATCTGGCCGTTTGCGTCGACTTGGTAGAGCGGGACGTTTTCGTCCAGCATCGAGTGGCCGAAGCGGTAGACCGCGTTCGCGAACTCGGACGTGATCGCCGGATCGAGGTGAATGTCGACGTTGCCGAACAGATGGATCGTCGGTGCCACTTTCCGGGCAAATTCCTCGAACACCAAATGCTGATATTGCGTTTCGGTGCCGAACTTCGCGACCTGCATCAGGCGCTCGCCGTTCCAGGCATCATCGGCAATCGCAACACCTGGCGTGAGCACCGTGCCATCCAGGACCCAAGCCGTCGCGAACGCCGTGTCGCCGGCGTCGAGTTGCGCCTGAATGAGATCTTTTACCTGGTCGATCAGGCGGTTGTGTTCGTCGTGGAAGATTGTGTGCACCGTCGTCAGCGCGACGTTTTCATTTACGCGGCCGTCACCTGCGACGTAATGCGAGTTCAAGAGTTCGTTGTCGAAGTAGCCAGCGGTCGAGGCGCCGCCGTTGGAAAGGCCGGTCGCGGAATCCGTGTCGGCCAACAACGCTGCGCCGGTATCGGTAAACGGCGACGCCTCGTGCGCCATGTCGTTGATGAACGCGTGGCCCGTGTACAGAACCGTGCCGCCCGTCGCGGTTTCGATTTGAGCAAGCGTTTGTGCGGCTAACGGATTCAACGACACTTGGGTTGGCGTGCCGCCGATGTTCACGAGAATTTGGACGTGGCCTGACGCATCGAGAATGAGGTTGCCGTATGCATCGGTCGCGAGGAGTGGAACGTTTACAACGTTGAAGTCGGTCAGGACGAGGCCGAACTTCAAGGCGTTCGCCTTCAAGTCCGACCACATCGCCATGCCGCCGCGAACGTCGTCGATGCTTTCATCGACGCCGAGCGTTGCCTGATTGTCGCCCAGAACGCCGTCGCTGCCCGCGCCCGTCGTGTGCTGGAGCATTTTGCCGCTTGAGTGCAGTCGGCCGTCAGAGCCGATCACGTATTCGCGCAGAAACGCGTTGTGCGACCCATCGGAGGCATAGGTCTGGTTCTGGTCGACGAAGGGGCTCACCTGATTGATGTTCTGGTGAACGTCGTCGGACGTGCCGAGCAAGCCGTCTGCGCCGGGCAGAATGCTCACGTCGCTTGCGCGCGTGAGGATCATGAAATTCGTGTGGCCGCCCGGAACGTATAGCGGATCGTCCGGTTGCAGCGGGATATAGACGTAACCGTTGCCGCCCTTTGAGATCAGGTCGAGGCCGTGATCGAAGAACTGGCCGAAGTACGTCATCCAGCTGTTGAACGGCGCCGACAGGCCGGCGTCCGGCGTAATGTTGCCGACGAACAGATTGCCGAAGTCGCGCGCGGCAAGGTCATCGGTCGTGCCCTGCACGCCGTCCGCGCCCCATAGGTCGTCTGCGTTGCCGAAAACGCCGTCTTTGCCCGCGCCCCACTGATCGTCAGCGGTGCCGAACTTCCCGTCGTCGCCCGGCAAAATAAGGCCGCTTGGGTTGGTGTTGAAGGTGGTGTAGCCGTCGCCGAGCTGCGCCGCGAATGCCTGTGCAACTGCGACCGCTGCCGGGTTATTGGCGCTGACGTCGGCGATCAGGTTCGAGATGATGCGCGGTGCGGGGTCGATGACGTTTACGCCCATCGCGAACGGGCCCAATGCGTTCGGATCCGTGCTCGAATACGTCGTCGTCAGCATCGTGCCGGTGTGGGTGGGGTCGAAGTCGAACGGCGTACCGTCGACGTTCACGGTGACCGTGCGGAAGTACTCCTGGGTGACCGTCGGAAATGGCTGGTCGGCCGAGCCGAACGTCGACTGGCCAGGAACCGCGCTGTTGTTCGTACCCGCGAGTTCGCGAAAACCGAAGGCTAGGTGCGGACTGAGCGGGGGCTGACCGTTTTCGGTGTCGATCAGCATCTGCAACAGACGGTCGAGGTCGGATCTAGTAAACGTAACGGCCATAGCCAGGTACCTTTCGCGCGCTTGGGAAGGTCCCTGATGACAGAAAACGCTACGTGCAGCCGCTAGCGAGTTCTGCGCTCGCGCACCGCCGAAAACGGCGGAATTTGGCTACCCGAACAACCAGCGGCGGTACTGCCACCGGGACCCCTCAGTTAGCGAATGTACGGAGGCAACCTGTCGCGGCTGTTACGGGGACATAACACTGAGATAACAACGTAAGTTATTCCCATTCACTATAAATTTCTTTTGATGACAGTCCGCTCACGGCGGTTGAGCTTCGAGCGCCTTCAGACGGGCGGAAAATTAAGCAAAAACCGCGTTCGGTCCGCCGGCGTGCCGGACTCCGAAGAGAGGACGACGCGTGCGGCCAAGTCGAGAAACTTGGGGGCTGTGGTCAACGAACAACATAGCCGCGTCCGCGAACGGTGTGGATCAGCTTTCTCGGGTGCGGGTCGTCGACTTTGGCGCGCAACCTGCGGATATTGACCTCGACAACGTTGCTCTCACAATCGAACGCCATATCCCATGCTTGCTCGGCGATAAAGGCGCGCGATAGCACGTTGCCCTGCTGACGAAGCAGGAGCTCAAGCAGCTGGAATTCCTTGGACGTCAGCTCTAGCGATTGCCCGCCGCGGGCCGCCTCGCAACGTCGCGGGTCGAGGGCGAGATCTTCGTACTCGAAATTTTCGGATACGGTTGGACGGCGGCGTTTTAGAATGCTGTGAACCCGCGCAAGAAGTTCGTAAAACGCAAACGGCTTGACGACGTAGTCATCCGCACCTGCGTTCAAGCCCCGTACGCGGCATTCCACCGCGTCGCGAGCGGTCAGCATCACAACTGGCGTCTGTTTGTCTTCAGCGCGCAACTGCTCAAGAACTTGCCAACCGTCTTTTTCGGGCAGCATGACATCGAGCACGATCATGTCGTGATGCTGGGTCAGGGCGGCGTCTAATCCATCGACGCCGTTTGTGTAGCCATCGACGACGAAGCCGTGCTCGGAGAATCCCTGTTTAAGGAGTCTCAGCGTTTTTTCGTCGTCTTCGATGACCAACATACGCATTGTTGGACCTTCCCCGCAGAGCGTTCCAAGCGCTGGTGTAGATGGTTGAGAATGCAAATTCGCCGCCAAACGTTGAAGTCCGTAAACGTCAACTTCTTCGGTCGTTGCTTGCTTGCCCCACTGCCCCAGTTCGGCACAGTTATGTATCTACGTGCCATTGATGTTGTAAGGCTTTGTCGCCACGGGCGGACGTTGCGCAAAGGTACTACCACTTTCGAGCGGCGGACTGGTGCGACCGGCCCGCAAGCGTCAACGGTCCCGTCACCGTAGACCCCTCGCCGCGGTCGAGAGCGCGTCGGCAAATGACACCAGCCGTCGCGGTGCGAACCGATTCCGCACGTCTGGTGCGCGGTCGATTCCGTCGTTCAGTCTGTCGACAAACTGTTCCGAGCCTTCGATCAGAAATGACTCAAGCGCACGTCGCGGCAAATCATCGATGTAGGTCGAGGCAATCATCTTCATCCCGCAATCGACTCACGGGTGAAGGCTGTGCAAGAACCCTTCGTGCTTTCAATATATTAACAGGTGTACTGGCGGTGTGCGCAGTCGCAGTCCGCACGTGCTCCCTTCGTAACGGTGGGAATTCCGCTGATAGACCCCGAAATACAGCGGAATTCACCCAAAAGCAGTGAACGCGAGAACATTCGGACTCAAATCCCGCTGCTGCAGCAGGCGTTTAGAGCTCAGTGCCGCTGATTCCAGAACAGCCGAATTGGCGAGAGCAACAGCGGAATATTTCAGCGGATCAGCGAAACCGAGCGCATTTGCGCATTTGCGAGACAGCGGCCAACGTCGAACTCGATAGTTCGCCGTTGCAGATTCTCATGTGGTCTTGCGTAGTCACGCCGCCGCCACGGCGGTCGCGATGTTCACACCTCTGGCCATCACCTCTAAGGTTCCGTGATGACCATCGTGGTTCTCCGGATCGATAAGGTGTTTGCTCAACGGACGATCTGGACCGGGCCCCAGACGAAGCGCTGTTGCTGCGAGCCGTTGCACTGCCACACTTGGATGCGTCCACCGTTGGTTGCTTGCTCGGGCGCGTGCGCATCAAGACAGAGTCCGCTCGATTGAACGCGCAGAGATCCGTCCGGGTATGGCAGCCATTGCTGGTTGCGCTCGTCGGTGCAGGCCCAAACCTGGACCCGCCCGCCGTTGGTGGCGCTCGTCTGACTATGCGCGTCGAGGCAGAGGCCGCTGGCGATGCGAAGCGTGCGGGTCGCCGGATCGAGCGTCCACGTCTGTTGCGGCGCGGCGTTGCATTGCCACACCTGCACGCGCCCACCGTTGGTGCCCATGTCTGGTGCGTGCGCGTCGAGGCAGTGGCCGACGCCGGTGCGAACCTCGCCAGCCTTTGGCGGCGCCGGCGAAATCACCTGCCAGCGTTGGTTCGGTGTGAACTGATTGGGGGCGCCGCAAGTCCACACCTGCACGCGCCCGCCATCCTTGGACGAGTCTGGGCCATGCGCGTCGAGACACAGGCCGGCCGCGTTCTTGATCGCCTTGAACGTCGGATCGTAACTCCAGCGCTGTTGCCGGCTGCCGTTACAGGTCCACACCTGCACGCGGCCGCCGTCGGTGCCCATGTCCGGCGCGTGCGCGTCGAGGCATAGGCCGCCTTCGTTGCGGATCGTGTAGTCCGTCCAGCGCCAGATTTGCTGCGGCGCTCTGTTGCAGCGCCAAACCTGAACGCGGCCGCCGTCTTGGCGCATCGTCGGCGCGTGAACGTCGAGGCATTTATGGGTGTTGACCTGGAGCATGCCGTATTCTTCCCAATGCAACACGGCATCCGCCGCGGCGGGCACAGACGCGAGCAGCGTGAGCGCGAACGCGGCCGCCGCCAGTTTGAGCGAAGTCGATTTCATCGTTCCTGTTTCCTTTCCTCGAAGACGTGATCCTGCTTAGAACGCGCGCGAGGTGAAGCGCTGTTGCTGCGCGCCGTTGCACTGCCACACTTGGACGGGTGCGCCATCGATTGCTTGGTCGGGTGCGTGAACGTCGAGGCAGAGGCCGCCTGCATTGCGCAGTGCGCCGTTCTTGAGCGGCGTCCATTGCTGCTGCCCCTGGCCGTTGCAGCTCCAAACCTGAACGGAGTTGCCGTTCTGGTTGATGCCAGCGCGCACGTCGAGGCAAAGACCGCTGGCGACGCGAAGGGCGCTTGCGACTCGGTCATAGGTCCACCGCTGCTGCGGCTGGCCGTTGCACGCCCACACTTGCACCCGCCCACCGTTGGTGCCGATCTCCGGCGCATGAACGTCGAGGCAAAGACCCGCACCCGTGCGAATCTCTGCGCTGGCTGGTACGGACGTGCTGGCAGGTGGTGGATGCCTGGAATCCGCGCCGGTCACGGGCGGTGGAAGGCTGGTTTTCACGATATTGGACCAGACGCCTTGGTTGGTCAGCTGGTCGAAGACTCTGATCATCACGTGCCCCGTCAGGTAAGGGTCCTTCTTGAACGCATACTGGATGGAGCCCAACTCGTTGCGGTTGCCCGGACAGAAAGAATGGATGGGATGGTCGGGATTGCCGATGTCGTAGACATAGACCAGGGCGGCGCTGTCGCTCGCGTAGCAGGACGCCAGATCGGATGTCGGCTGGAATAGCGCTTGCGCGAAGTCGTTGCGATTTTCGACGCTGAGTTCGTAACGGACCCACACAGCAGGGCCAACATAGTACTCCTTCGCGCTAACGAAACGAAGGACGGGCGTCGGCAGTGCCGCCAACGCCTGCGCCGTCGCGACGGCGAGCGTTAGGATCGCGATCAGCAAGATCTTTGCACGCGTCAATCTGAACCTCCGTTCGCATTCTGGTTCCTGTCGCCGCATTCTCTGCGAAGTTGTGTGATGACGCCGTTATTCGGGGCGCGGATCGACGGTGGGGTTCAGCGGCGGCTTTCTTGGCGCGGTCGTCTCGCCCTTCGGATTTGGCGCCGGTTCGACCAACACGCCGCCCGAGCTATTCGAAGGTAAATTCGCACCCTGATTTTTGGGAGTCGGTAGCCCGCGCCTGCACTCTTTCAACTTGGCGTACGTCGCGTTCCCATCAGCGTCAAACCCGGTGAGATGGCAGGCAGTCCCGTTGGAGCGAGCGCACTGCCCCCCGGGTGCGCTGCTTTCCAAAAACGTGG